>JANPPH010000182.1:0-4724 GCA_031428395.1 Gammaproteobacteria bacterium | reverse complement strand
GACTGATCTCACCTGCATGATAGACGGTTATCGATCCATTGCACTCCAAACGCAAGCCACCCCCCGCATCGATCCCCCGCGCAATACCGGTTATGGTCTGATGCGGCAGCGTTAGCCGTACTTGCATATCTAAAATGCCGTCCCAACGACGCCATTGTTCTGCAAAAGGGCTTAAACCATGCTGACTATAAGCGGCGAAAGCGACAAGAAGGTGCTGCAACAACAAACCCGCGACGCGATTGCGTGATACGGATTCGCCGAGCACCATATTCAAATCTGCCCACGCTTGATCAATGGCTTGCGCCGCATTCTGGCGCATGCTGACATTTAGCCCAACACCTGCAACAATCGCGCAAGGTCCTGACGCCTCTCCCGACATTTCGAGCAAAATTCCCGCTAATTTACGCTTTTGCCACACGACATCGTTGGGCCATTTTAAACTAAATCCCACCACGCCTAAATCATCAAGGCAACGGCCCACAGCCACGCCCGCAGCAATGGCAAGACCGCCTAGCTCTGAGGGGCTTTTGTTGAATCGCCACAACAGGGAGAGATAGATATTGCTGGCATAGGGTGATATCCACGGACGCCCGCGCCGTCCACGTCCTTCGGACTGACGTTCGGCCAGGCATACAGAACCCGACGGCGCATCGCCGCGCGTTTTTTGCATCAGGTAGCGATTGGTGGAATCAATTTCCTCGAAAATCTCCAAGTGCTGTAAATAATCACGCGCAAGCGGATCAATGGCTGCGGTAACTTTGTCTTGGGTGAGCAACTCCATGGGCTGAGTTAAACGGTATCCTTTGCCGGGAATGGCCTCTATGGACACGCCTTTTGCGCTCAACAATTGCAGCCGTTTCCAAACAGCGCTCCGACTAATACCTAAATACTTAGCCAACGCTTGGCCTGAACAAAACTCACCCTCGCCCAGCAAATCGAGGATATGCAATTGATTATCGTGAATTTTATTCATTTACATGTTAATTGCATTTGTCTTACCTAGAACCGTTGACGCCAGCTCTCTTGCGTGCCATTCTTTAGTTTAGCCTGCCGCACTAGCTGATCGGCGGGCGAGAGGGAAGTCATAACAACAGTGGCACACGTAATAATACTCGGCGCACTTTTTGTCGCCGAAAATTTAGCGGAGGTCGACTATGTTTGGAGTTCGTCATCACTTGCAGCAAGAATTTCCCGAGTTTCTCAACAACATCTCAACGCTCAAAAATAACAATCCTGACTTTGCCGATTTGCTTACGCAATATGACATTACCGATAAGAAAATTTACGGTATCGAGCGGCAGATGAGACCGGTTCCCGATTACTATGTTGGGGATTTAAAAAAGGAGCGAGTCAACCTCAAGGATCGCATCTATATCATGCTAAAGCGTTCTAGCTCTTAATACTCCTAACCGTCTAGATAAAGGGATGCGTAAAGCATCCCTTTATACGGATCTCATCCCTGCTGGCGTTGACTAAGTTGCCGATCTAACGCTGTCAGGCGCTCTGGGGTACCAATATCGTGCCACTCACCCAAATAATGCTCGCCCGTTACATGACCCGCTGCCATCGCACGCCGCAAAAGCGGCGCTAAGGGGAAGGCACCCGCAACACAGCCTTCGAAAAATTCCGGACGGTATACACCGATACCGCTATAAGTTAATTTCGGCTCATCATTCGCGCCACTGACTCTGCCTGCATGCAGCGAAAAATCGCCGCTGCGATGATATGTCGGATTAGGCACCAAGACCAAGTGTGCTAAGCCTTGAGGGTTTTTCGGCAACATCGCAAATGGATAATCCGTCCAAATATCGCCATTAACTACTATAAATGGCGCGACGCCCAACAGCGGCAAGGCCTTGAAGATGCCGCCGCCAGTTTCTAATGCGGTACCCTCAGAGGAATATCTAATGCGTGCGCCATACTGACTTCCAGTACCCAGGGTAGCTTCAATCATCTGGCCCAGATAGGCATGATTTATGATGATGTCGGTAATGCCCGCGGCGACTAAAGCGCCTAAATGGTACTCAATAAGGCGCCGCGACCCGACTGACAATAAGGGTTTAGGTGCGTGATCGGTGAGTGGCCGCATGCGTTCACCGCGTCCGGCAGCTAATATCATCGCTTTCACAACGTTTCTGCCTTTTGCTCGCGCTCCAACAAAGCGCGCACCGCATCCAAAGGCGATCGTTGATAATAAAGCACCTGCTCAACCTGTTCAGCAATGGGCATTTCGACCTTCAGGGCGCGTGCGCGGTTCATCACTTCTTTGGCGGTAAACACACCCTCTACTTCGCGACCAATCATCACCAAAGCTTCAGTTAAGCTATTGCCTTCCGCCAAACACAAACCCAGGCGGCGGTTGCGCGATTGATTGTCAGTGCACGTCAGCACTAAATCGCCTAAGCCCGCCAAACCCATAAACGTCTCTTTACGACCACCTAGGGCGACACCCAAACGCATCATCTCGGCTAAACCGCGCGTCACCAACGCCGCTCTTGTGTTCGCACCAAAACCCAAACCATCGGCAATGCCTGCAGCAATCGCCAAAACGTTCTTGATTGCACCGCCAAGCTCAACGCCAATCACATCATTCGACGTGTAAGCGCGAAAATTGGCCGAATGAAGACAGCTTGCCCAATAGCACGCCTCATCCGTCGAGGTTGCCGCCACGGTCACCGCACCAGGCAAGCCCTCCGCCACTTCTTTTGCAAACGTCGGCCCGGAAATAACCGCCATCGCGGCATTTCCACCAAGCACCTCAGTGGCGACTTCGTGCAACAATTTCCCACCGCCGGGCTCCAAACCTTTAGTGGCCCAAGCCAAGTGCTGTTTTGCTTTGATGTGTGGTGGTAACAGCGCCAACGTGGCGCGAAAGCCATGGCTTGGCACGGCCAGCAGCACGCCGTCGACGTGCTCCAGGGCCAGCGCAATATCCGCGTATAGCTCAATAGAGGAAGGGAATACAACACCAGGCAAAAAGCGTGCGTTACAACG
The DNA here is from genome assembly GCA_031428395.1 of Gammaproteobacteria bacterium. GTDB lineage: Bacteria > Pseudomonadota > Gammaproteobacteria > JAADHS01 > JAADHS01 > JANPPH01. The sequence continues at coordinate 1,730 of JANPPH010000182.1, read as the reverse complement.
GGCGTCCGCCATGCTGCGAACCTGAACCCGATCACGCGCCCACAGCTTCACGGTATGACCGTTACGCGCCAACAGCACTGCCAAAGCGGTGCCCCACGACCCCGAACCCAGCACCGCCACACGACAATGTTGCACAGCGATTTTCACATTAATGTTGCCTGTCAGAGAAAAATCAATGTGTGAGCTGTGGCTCCTCAGTCGCTTTCGCCAAGTGTTGCGCATAGAGCGCATCAAAGTTTACGGGCGCCAATAACAATTGCGGGAAGCCGCCACGCGTGACCAAGTCCGATACCACTTCACGTGCATACGGAAACAAAATATTCGGGCAAAAACTGCCAACCACTTGGCCCATTTCTTCGGCGCTAAAACCTTCAACGGTGAAAATCCCCGCCTGATGCACCTCGACCAAAAAAGCGATTTTATCATTAACTTTGGCCGTCACCGTAACCGCCATCACCACTTCTTGCACATCAGGCGACAGCGCAATAACGGTGTTACCCATTTGCATACTCACATCTGGCTCCCACTTCTCGCGAAAAATGTGCGGCGAATTGGGCGTTTCAAATGAGATATCTTTGACATAGATTTTTTGAATTAAAAAACGCTTTTCGGGCGTCTGGATTTGCTCTTCTGACATGAATAACTGATCCTATAAATAACGATTATCAGGCCAATAACAAGGACTATCTAGAAAATCGCTCACGCTGCACCGCTGGGAACGTTTCCCGCCTTTGGCTATGCAGCACCGAGTGCCGAATGTCTAGAGGCGCCCGTGTTCCTTGACCCACCCTAACAACTGCTGCAAATCCATTGCGCCGGCGGTACGTGCCACCTCGGCGCCTTGTTTGAATAACGCCAAGGTCGGAATACTACGAATCGCATAGCGGCTCGCCAAACCCTGCTCCTCTTCAGTATTAATCTTAATTAATCGCACTTGGGGCTCAAGCCGCGCGGCCGCTTGCGCAAACACTGGGGCCATCATTTTGCAAGGCCCACACCATGGCGCCCAAAAATCCACCAAGGCGGGCACATCGGCCTTTATGTGTTTTTCGAAACGGCTTTCGCTCAACGCGAGCGGTTGTGATTGAAATAACGGCACATGGCATTTGCCGCATTTTCCCGCAAGCGGGTCTTTATCGGTCGGGATACGATTTATCGCATCACATTGGGGGCATACAATATGGTGATGCGTTGCCATGACGATGCTCCTTATTCCAGCCCTAATATCTGATTCAACTTACCGCCACGCTCCAGCGCCCACATATCATCGAATCCACCCACATGCAGCTCACCCACAAAAATTTGCGGCACGCTGCGGCGACCACTGCGAGTCTCCATCTCTTGTCTTTCCTTTGCGTCCCGATCCACGCGAATTTCCTTAAACTGCACGCCCTTCGCTTCAAGGAGCTTGCGCGCGCGCACACAATAGGGACAAAAACCCGTACTATAAATGACAACCTCCGCCGTCACATGAACACCTCTATAAATCCCACTGCAGCCGCGCTGACGACAATTATCCTTGCATGATGTTTGGGCAACGCGCGTTTCCACCGAGTAATCCGCGCGCTTTTCAGCCAACCCGCATTGATCCCAGATTTTCCATTAGCACTCTACTGCGGCCGCACAAAGCGCTGAATCTGCGCGAGAAAAGAAGAAAAACAGTCTGTCACCGTAGAGTGACTACGCCTCCGACTGTTTTTCTTCTTTTCTCACTCATCTTCAGCACCTTG
>JANPPH010000181.1:0-33188 GCA_031428395.1 Gammaproteobacteria bacterium | reverse complement strand
TTAAACAATTAATTCTATCGATAAAAACGCTATGGCTCCGCGCTTTCTTTTGTCAGGCTCGACCTTGATCAATTAAAAATAATACACGACCAGTATGGCCATTTGGCAGGCGATGAAGTCTTGCGGCGTACCGCTGACATCTTAACTTGCGGCGTAAGAGAAGCGGATACGGCGGGCCGCTATGGCGGCGAAGAATTTGTGCTTATTTTGCCTCAGACCAATTTGGAAGGCGCGGTGAGATTAGCGGAACGGCTTCGTGTCAATGTCGAAGCGGAGGAGATTGTCTGTAATGGTGCTACTATTCATGTGACGATTAGTCTTGGCGTCACGCAAATGCGCGACGACATCCTCACCCATGAAGAATTGATGCAAGAAGCTGACACTTGCCTCTACGAGTCAAAAAAACAAGGACGCAACCGAGTCACGGCACGATAACTAGCAGTAGCCCGCCAACCCAAATATAATGTCGGGACTTAACCAAAAGGGATAGTGAGTGGATTATCAATCACCCATCAAAAACGATTACAGTACTAAATCAGGGTATCGATCGGCGACTACCTCGCGCGTAATGCCGCGTCCGTGGCTGGGTATCTTAACTGGCTGCGTGCTACTGGTTTTGCTATTAACTTTCGCCATGGAAAAAGCGCGAGCTGTGCGTTCCGAAACGCCGATGTTGCAGCAAACGCTTTCCCTGCCGAAGCTTTTAGATATAGATCAAGCGTCCGCTCCGAGCGGTAGGGATGAAATTGTAGACACAAAAGAGTGGCAAGAGATTGAGATTAGACGTGGCGACACCCTAAGCACGATATTCTCAGAGCACGATCTCGACGTGAAAGAAATGCAGTCTATTTTAACCTTGCGCGGTGAAGTCCGAGCGCTAAAGCGATTGCTGCCGGGGAAAACCCTGAAAATTCGCGCCGACGATCAAGGACAATTGCAGACACTGCATTACGATTTGAACGAAGGACGCATTCTTGAAGTAGAGCGCAACCCAAAAGGGTTTAATGCCGCCGTTATCGCCAATCCGCTCGAACAACGCTTGGCGTATGCCTCTGGACTTATCGACAGCTCTCTTTTTCTATCCGCTCAAAAAGCAAAATTGTCTGACCGCTTAACGATGCAATTAGCCACGATCTTCGGCTGGGATATTGATTTCGCGCTCGACATCCGCAACGGGGATGCGTTTTCTGTCGCCTATGAAGAATTTTATCGCGACGGCGAAAAAGTGCGGGACGGTGCCATAGTCGCCGCGCAATTTACTAATCAAGGCAAAACGTACACCGCAATTCGCTATGTCGACACTGACGGTGCAGCAGATTATTACACTCCTCAAGGAATGAGTATGCGCAAGGCGTTTATTCGCACGCCCGTTGAATTTTCGCGCATTAGCTCGGGATTCAACTTAAAGCGTCGGCACCCGGTTTTGAACTTAATCCGCGCCCACAAAGGCGTAGATTACGCAGCGCCCAGTGGTACGCCGGTGATGGCTGCGGGCAACGGCAAGATCATCTACAAAGCGGGCAAAGGTGGCTATGGCAATACCGTTATGATCCAGCATGACAGCAAAAATCGCACTCTTTATGCCCATTTAGCGCGCTATGCGCGCAATGTTAATTTAGGCAGCAAGGTTAAGCAGGGTCAAGTGATTGGCTATGTTGGGCAAACTGGCCTGGCGACTGGCCCCCATCTGCATTATGAGTTTCAAGTTAATGGCATACAACGCAATCCGTTAACAGCGCCGCCATTTTCTGGCGAGCCAATACCAAACGCAAAACGCAAACATTTTTTGGACCAAGCAAGCACTCTGAGAGCACGCCTGGAGTTATTTAAAAATACCGCCATCGCGCTAGCTAGTGAGTAGCTGGCTCGATCATGACTGAATTTTATGTCGGTTTAATGTCTGGCACTAGCATGGACGGGGTAGATGCGGTACTGGTTGATCTAGCGCCCCATCCCCTGAAAGTTGTCGCCAGTCACAGCGTGGCGATCCCGCACAAGCTCCGCTCTCTACTACTAAGTTTATCCCAAGATTGCGCTATTCGCCTTAGTGATTTGGCCATTGCGGATCATAGTATGGGTCAATTATTTGCTCAAGCGACTACCGCCACTTGCGAAAAAGCGGGTGTTAAGGCATCACTTATTAAAGCAATTGGCAGCCACGGACAAACCATTTTCCATTACCCCCAAGAACCTCATCGCTCCAGCCTGCAGATTGGCGATCCGAACATCATTGCGGAATTAACGGGGATAACAACCATTGCTGATTTTCGCCGGCGCGATATGGCCGCTGGCGGCCAAGGAGCGCCTTTGGTACCCGCCTTTCATCAGGCAGCATTCCGGTCGACATTAGCAAACAGGGTTGTATTGAACATCGGAGGAATCGCCAATATCACGGTTTTGCCAAAAAATGCGGATGCACCGGTAACGGGTTTCGATACGGGCCCCGGCAATATTTTGATGGATGCATGGATCTCGAAGCATCTATCTTTGCCTATGGATGATAGGGGTACCTGGGCGGCACGGGGCCAAATTTTACCGCTGCTGCTTGATCTGTGCCTTCAAGACCCCTACTTTCAACGCCAACCGCCAAAGAGTACTGGCCGTGAGTTATTCAATTTGGCGTGGATACAGACAGCGTTGGAATCATTTGCCTCGCCCGCCAACCCCGAAGACGTGCAGGCAACGCTTTGCGAGCTAACGGCCATAAGCATTTCTCAGGCGATTTTACATTACGCTACTGCCGCACAAGAGATTTTGATTTGCGGCGGCGGCGCTTACAACAATTTTCTGGTGCGGCGTATAAGCCACCATTTGCCCCAACAAAAAATACTGACGACCAGCGCGTGTGGTATAGACCCGAAACACGTTGAGGCTATTGCTTTTGCGTGGCTTGCAAAACAGACATTAATGGGGCAATGCGGGAATTTACCAGCGGTGACAGGCGCTACGCATCCTGTAATATTAGGTGGGATTTACAAGCACTGATCGCCAGGACGGGGCTGCCCTGGCGATTGAATTTATACCGAAAACGATGAACCACAACCACACGTGCTGCTGGCATTAGGGTTGCGGATAACAAAATTCGCCCCTTCCAGCCCTTCTGTGTAGTCGATCTCCGCACCGACCAAATATTGATAGCTCATTGGGTCAACTAACAAAGTAACGCCACCTTTTTCGACAATGGTGTCGCCCTCGTTTATCTGCTCATCAAAGCTAAAACCGTACTGAAATCCGGAACATCCGCCACCGTTGATGAATACGCGCAGTTTAAGCTGATCGTTGCTTTCTTCCACAATAAGATCGCGCACCTTCGCTGCTGCACTATCGGTAAAAACCAAAAAACTAGGCATTTCAGATGACATTATAGAGGCAGGTGAACTCATAGGATTCTCCACAAAATTATGCGACGTTTGACACACTATAGAATTTCTTTACTAAATTAGTCAAGTATTCAGATCGAGAACTCTTTAAGCAGTTTTTGGCTCAAGGTGGATAAGCTGACCGTTGACCTCGGCGCCTATAGCCATTTCTAGCCGATGATAGTAGATATTTCCCCTGACCTTGGCGTGCTCGCCCAATTCCACATACTCGCCGTGGACATCCCCCGCGACCGTCCCACCTAATATAATTTGTGGCGCCCGAACTTCGCCATCAATCGCGGCATTCTCACCGACCACCAAGACTGCCGTAGGGTCACTTTCATTACCTAAGACGTTGCCCTTCACGCTGCCATTGACGTGTAAACCGCCGGTAAAATTTAGTTCACCGATGACCTGCGTTCCGGGTCCGATTAACGTAGTAATATTGGTTTTAGCTTTACGCTTACTGTCCCACATAACCGCCTCCGATCCCTATTCCTTTCGGCTCAACATCGTATATCAAGCGTCCGAAGACGGCACTCACTGATCAATTCAGAGTCACGTTGACACTTCGGGCCAATCAAAAGTTCTATCAAACTGGGCCGGCGTTTTGCCGTCCGAAATCACCCGAACTAACAACTTGGCCGGTGCAAAGTCTTTTGGCAGCTTTATGTCGCCCTCAAGACTTTGAAAGTTTTTAAAGTTGTACCGCAAGCCAGTCTTAGCTTTAGTAAGTTCCGCCATATTGAGGCGTTTCGCCGCACCATTTTGCGTGCCCTGAATAACGAGCAGGATCTGACCGCGCAACGGTTTTGACGTTTGCGAAGTTTGGGCCAGAACCAACTTATAGCGATATTCTCCAGCAGGACCCTTGGAGTCGAATTTAACGCTTTGCACCTTTAAGCCCTGGCCCGCACCAGCCTTAGTCGGCGATACGATACTCCGATAAAAGGCGTTTTCTTTACGCAAATCCAAAATTTCAGCTTGCAAGTCTTTAAGCGAAGTTTCTACCTGTTTATACGCCTGACGATCAATTTCACGACCGCCTTCGACGATGGTTGCACGCTCGCGAAGCTCAGTATTCCAGCGTTCCAGCTGTTGCTGGCGCTGATTTAGCTTGGCGATTTGGTCCTCGGCACTAACGCTATCGAAACCCGCTCTTGATCGACCGTAGTTAAAAGAGAGCCAGCTCGCTACAATCAATGTAATAACATAAATGACGGCTAAGGTAATTTTTAGCCAGGGGCGGGGTGGGTGAATCACCAACGGTTCGTAAGACATTATAGTTGTATCGACCTAGGAAGACTAAAACACAATTTTTGTAGAGAGATTAGTGTTAGGGAACGAGGGCAATGGCGCCCAAGCCCGTTACTTCATCAAGCCCGAACATGATATTCATATTCTGCACCGCTTGCCCAGCAGCACCTTTAACAAGATTATCTATTACCGACAACACTACCACGGTGCTGCGTTGTTGGGGCTGATGCACGGCTAAGCGGCACACGTTCGAGCCACGTGTACTGCGGGTTTCAGGATGCGCACCTTTAGGTAACACATCGACAAAGGGTTCATTGGCGTAACGTTCTTCATAAAGCTGTTGCAAATCAATGCCTGATGTATTTAGCGTGCCATATAGTGTTGCGTGTATGCCGCGAATCATGGGCGTTAGATGGGGCACGAATGTAAGCTTCACATCGGTTTTCGCAATATGACTAAGACCCTGCTCGATTTCCGGCAAGTGACGATGACCTTGGACACCATAGGCTTTAAAGTTATCGCCCGTTTCAGCCAGCAACATGGCGATATGCGCTTTGCGACCCGCACCACTCACGCCCGATTTAGCGTCGGCTATTATACCTTGCGTGTCGATGAGCCCTTGCTCTAACAAAGGCAAAAGCCCCAGTTGAACAGAGGTGGGGTAACAGCCAGGGTTAGCCACTAAGCGGGCGGTCTTGATTTTGTCGCGGTTCACTTCAGGTAAGCCGTACACCGCTTGGTCCAAAAGTTGCGGACACGCATGGGGTACACCGTACCACTTTTCCCAAACCCGAGGGTCGATTAAGCGAAAATCGGCGGCCAAATCTATGACGCGAACGCCGCGATCCAATAAGGCGGGCACTGTTTCCATGGCGACACCATTAGGTGTGGCGAAAAACACCACATCGCAAGCCTCAAGTAGCTCCAATTTCGGTTCGCTAAAGGCAAGGTCCACGTAGTGGCGCAAATTGGGAAACATATCGGCCACTGCAACACCGGCATCGCTTCTCGATGTGATGGCCTGGAGCTCCACACCAGGATGAGTCGCTAATAGGCGCAGTAATTCGACACCTGTATAGCCAGTTCCACCCACAATTCCGACTTTAATCATGCTTTTTCCACTCTACATCAACGTTTATCGCAAACCTAACGCTTAGAATCGTCGTCAAGCGGCCGAAATGCCCGATCTATATAGGCGATAATCGCCTCGATTTGCGCGATTGTTAAAACGCTCTTCCACGCAGGCATAGTAGTGCCTGGCAGACCATCCAAAATAACTTGCTTCAAGCGCGAGCGCGTCATCTTTTGCATCGCTTCTGAATTGACCAAATCGCGAGGATGAGGTTGCAAAAAACTCCCAATCCAATTGTGGCCTGTACCATCCGCAGCGTGACAAAAGGCGCAATTACTCTGAAATAATCGCTCGCCCAACTGCTCTTGCTGGGTTAACCCTTTAACTGTGGGTTTTTGATCATGCTTCGCAAATGGGCTGGCACTGGAAATAGCGTCAACAGTGGGCTGCTGCTTGTGAGAATAACCACCACGGGGGTAGGAGATGGACTGTTGATCCCAAATCGGCCCGCCTTTATTAACACGCCCGTGATCGTGACACGTAATGCACGACGCGAGGAATAAGCGTTTACCCTGCTTTTGCGCGGTAGTCAGTTTATCATCGGGCATATCTAAAGCAATATTACCTTGTGCGAAGGGGAATGCTGCGGCATAACGTTCGTGATTGGGCCAGCCATTTTCAGGCGTGTGGTACCGGGTATTTAGGGGCTTACCCTGCATGAACTCTTGGCGAATAAAATCTACCACTGCTCCGATTTCATCTTCTTTGAGTACCGCGTTAAAACCCATCATTGCACTGCCCGACCGACCCTCGGCGACCGCCTTCACCATGTGAGCACGCGTGAGGCGCTTTGAATCGGCGGCAGTGAAGTCGCGAGGTTGTGGTGAAAGGTAGGTGCTGGCGAGCGTTTTTGCGTCGCCGCCGTAACCATGGCAGAAGTAACAGCGATAGTTGTAGATATCACGACCCAATTCATAGCGATTGCTGGGATTGCGCCCTGCCGCCACTACGGTTGTGGAGGGAACGATCGCCGTTAATGGGACGCTTTTTTTTTCTGCGACGCCTGAATGAATTCTTTAAATACGAACTCGGCGACATTGGCGATCTCTTGCTCATTAAGCACTTTATTCCATGCTGGCATAGGCGTGCCCGGCTTACCGCCTGCCACCGCCTTCAACAAAGCCGGCCGATTAAGCGTACGTCGCGATTCCGGATCGAGAAAATTACGCGGCCGGGGCGATATAAAAGACGATCTTGGGCCATTACCATCGCCTTGCTCACCGTGGCAGGTGAAGCAATTTTTAAGATAAAAAGCGCGGCCTAACTCCGCGTTGCCTTGCAACCCTGCCGGAAATGCTAAGAACATGTCGGCATCCGGGATCTGAGCAGGCGCATGAGGCGACGCGGCCGCAGCATGCGGATTGGGCGCGTTAGCAGCTTGTGGGCTATCTTCCGTCGTTTTTGCGGTCATAAAGGTCGCGCGAATGTAATCCACCACGTCTTCTATATCAGGCGCAGACAAGCGGCTGTTAAACGACATCATGGCAGTACCGGGGCGGCCGTTAGTAATGGAGGTAATCATGCGCTCACGACTCAATTCTTCGCGCGCAATTTGAGTGGTGAAATTGCGCGGCGCCGGGTTCAGACTCGCCTGGGTCCACATTGCACCGCTGCCATTGTCGCCATGACATACCGCGCAGTTACTGATGAAAATACGTTTACCTCGATCCAAACTAATCATGGTGGCATCAGCCTTAATCGCAGGGCCGTGCATAAAGCTTGAGCGAATATAGTCGACTACGGCAGTGATTTCAGCTTCTGATATCTTTGCCGAGAACGGCATCATGGCAGTGCCAGGGCGGCCATGTGTCACCGATGTACGCATGCGTTCACGCGTGAGTTCGGCGCGGGCGACGGGGGAAGTGAAATCGCGGGGCGGCGGATTTAAACCGTGTCGTGCGCGACTCATGCCGTCGCCCTGCTCACCGTGACAAACTGCGCAATTCTTTTTATAAATATCTTCGCCACTCACCTCGCTTGGCGCCGCAAAAGCGCTTTGCGCAAAGAAACCCAAGAAAAGGATTCCTATTAGGTGGAAAGTAAGGCTAAACTTGCCAAAACGTGTCAACGGCATCACCGCGCATGGATATAATTTAGAGTGTTATTTTATCACAGGTGCTCAATACGACGAAGATTTGAATCATCATGGGTGGCAACTTCTGTGCTTCGCACAATTGAGTGTTTAGAATGTAGGCGCAGCGGCTTTCTTATTTGATAAACCCATCAACACATACAAAAAAAGCGCCATTTTAGAATGATACGGATTCCAAAAAAATACTCGACCTTTACGTTGCTGGCTCTAGCTACCGTCCTGCTACCAGCGTCATTAAGTGCCGGGACAATTTTGGGTACTAAGCACGATTTTACCGGCCTAAACATTCGCGCCGGAGTCGTGGCGATGCCCACGGTCGCGTTTTCAGATTTAGGTTCTCCGTGTGTGTATTGTCACCTTCCGCCTGATCAACCTGATGCTGACCCTGCAAAAGCGGGCGGCATTCCCGGTTGGAACCGTTTTGTCCCGGCAATCAATACCTATCAAATTTACGATAGCCGCACCTTGGATAATAAAGTCCGCAGCCCGAGCGCGATTAGCTTGCTCTGCCTTTCTTGTCACGATGGCACTATGGCCGTCGATATGACGGTATTCAAACCCAACACCTGGCGCAGCAGTGAAGATGCGGCCTTGCACATGCGCATAAACAGCGGCGATTCGCTGATGAATTGCGGCAAATGCCATAATGGGGAGGCTGCGCACAGTATTGAAATCAAACATATTGGCACTGACTTGCAAAACGATCACCCGTTTTCAATGACCTATGCTGGCCTGACGAATATAGATGCAGATTTTAGAGTGCCTGATGGGCCCTACGGCTTTGACAATGGCGTGAAGCTATATGAGGGTAAAGTAGAGTGTGCGAGTTGCCACAACGTGCATAACCCTGACATTGGTCTATTGTTACGCGCACGCTCTGACCGTTTGTGCGAGACATGCCACATTAAGTAGGCGGCATTGAGATGTTAAAAATGAGTGTTCGTGCGCGTCCCGCCTTTTTAGTCCTGACTGCTTTTTTGTTCGCATGCGCCAGCACCCCTGAGGCGCCCACTGTTGGCCCGCTTGTTTACCCCCGACCCCCCGAAGAGCCACGGTTTATCTTCGAGCGCACACTTAGTTTTAGCGATAGCGTAGAAAAAGCCAAGTTCAGCGACCGCCTAAAACTCTTGGCAACCGGCGCGCCGAAAGAGGTGCGTGGCTTAACGAAACCCTACGATGTGGCAGCGTATAAAGACCGTGTTTATGTCACCGATACCGTGCGCAAAGCGGTAGTGATGTTCGATATTGCGGGTGGCCGCTATGTTGAGTTTGGTAACGAAGAGCCCGGAATGTTAGTTAAACCAGCGGGCATTGCAATTTCGGCGCGGGACGAAATATTCGTCGTCGACATCGGCGCCAATCAAGTGTTGGTATATGACTTAGATGGCCATTATCTCCGTTCGATTGGCGGGCAAAGTCAACTGCAACGGCCCTCGGACGTTACGCTCGACCCCACCGGCACGCGCTTATACATAGTAGATGCCGGCGGCGTGGACAGCCAAGCACACGCGGTGCAGGTGTTCGACGCTCAAACGGGCGCATTTCTACAAACTATCGGCAAACGTGGCCAAAACAACGGAGAATTCAATTTTCCTTTACAGGCAGCCGTCGCACCCTCGGGGAAACTCTACGTCGTTGATTCGGGAAATTTTCGCATTCAAGCATTTAACGCTGACGGTAGTTTCGACACGACTTTCGGCTCGTTAGGCCGCTACCCCGGCCAATTTGCGCGACCCAAGGGTATAGCGACTGACAGCGCGGGTAACATTTATGTTGTCGACACTGCCTTTGGCAACGTACAGATTTTTAATGGCGATGGACAACTGCTGCTGTTTATAGGCGATCGTGGTCAAGTCGGCGCGCCTGGAAAGTATATGCTGCCGGCAGGGATAGATATTGACGAAAATGGCCGCGTCTATGTAGTCGATCAGTTCTTCCGCAAAGTCGATATCTTCCGCCCAGCAGCGCTACCCGCTAAGGCCGCGACCCCTTAACGTTACACGCAGAGTGCACTCTACCGCTCAGTTTCTTTTTATTGTTTGCTCTATGGGCTAAGGATTTTCAGTGGGCCTAGCCAAACTCTGCCCAGCCGAAGACCATGACGATGTTTGCAGCCAAGCCATTAAGTCCGCAACCGGTAAAGGCGGGCTAATGTAATTACCTTGAATGGCATCGCAACCGAGCGCCCCAAGAAGACGATAAGTTTTTTCATCTTCCACGCCTTCTGCAATAACGTGCAAACCAATAGTATGTGCCAAATCAATGGTTGAATGAACAATTGCAGCACTGCTGTCGCTATCGACCATGCCCAATACAAACGACTTATCAATTTTCACTTCGTTTACCGGCAATTGTTTCAAGTAGGCCAGCGAGGAATAGCCCGTACCAAAATCGTCGATAGAGAGTTTAAAGCCGAGTTTACTTAAACCGATAAGGTTCACTTGCGCGCGAGCGGTATCGGACATAATGGCAGTCTCGGTAATCTCCAGCCAAAAACTACCCGGACGAAGTCCTAGAACTTCCACCAATGTTGTAACTCGCGCTAAAAATTGGGCGTCTTGAAGATTACGCACTGATAAATTTACCGCCATGTCTAGGTCAACGCCAGCCTGCTGCCATTCCCGAGCCTGGCGCAAGCCTTCACCGATTACCCACATAGTTAACGACATAATCAGACCGGTTTGCTCAGCGAGTTCGATAAATTCTTCAGGTTGCATCAACCCATGCGTCGGGTGATGCCAACGCAGCAACGCTTCGACACCAGTCACTTTGCCGGTTTTAACATCAAGTTTAGGCTGATAATAGACCACTAACTGTTGATGCTCGATGGCCGCTCGCAGCTCTCCTACCAATGCCAAGTTTCGCAACGTATGCTCGTCTTTCGCAGCATCGTATAGCGCATAACCACTTTGAGCGCGTTTAGCGACATACATCGCGACATCAGCAAGGCGCATCAAGGCAGCGGGGTCTTGACCGTGGTCGGGGAAGAGCGAAATACCAATACTTGCGCCAATGTGCAAGACCTGGCCCTCTAGCGCAAAAGGCGCATCCAAGACACTTAATAATTTTTGAGCAATTTGCGCCGCCTGTTCGGCATCGGATTTACTCAGCAATACGGCAAACTCATCGCCGCCGAGCCTGGCAATCGTGTCGGACTCACGCAAAGAAATTTGCATCCTTTTTGCCACTTGCTTAAGCATTAAATCGCCATAGTGATGACCCAGCGTGTCGTTGATTTCCTTAAATCGATCTAAATCCATAATCAACAACGCAAACTGACCACCGCTACGCTGCGTGCGCAATACCGCTTGCTGCAAACGATCAGATAGCAACGTGCGATTAGGTAGCTCTGTGAGTGCATCGTGCAAGGCTTGATGCTGGATAGCCAACATCTGTGCCTTGCGCTGAGTAATGTCGCGCCCAATGCCGATAAAATAAAGCCGATCATCAATATGTAGTTCACTCAAGCCGATCTCCAGCGGAAAGACCGTGCCATCTTTACGCATTGCGACCACTTCCACCGCACCTTTACCAATGATCTTTGCTCTTTTAGAACGCAAATATTCGGCAATATAGCCATCGTGAAGGCTCTTATACGGCTCTGGCATTAAGATTGAAATATTTTTTCCGATTAACTCAACCGGACTATATCCAAACATTTTTATGACAGCAGGATTGACTGACTCCATCACGCCTTGTTCGTCAATGGTGATAATGGCATCCATGACGTTATCCATCACTGAACGAATGCGCGTCTCCGTGGCATGCAGATTTTTTTGCATGCGATTGAACACAATCGCCACTTCGCCCAACTCATCGCGCCAATCCACCGGCAATTTTGCGCTACGGTCTCCTTGACCTACACGCGTAATCGCTTGGCGTAATACAGCAATCGGCCGCAACACGTTAAAACGCAATGCCGTCCATAGGGCAAGTCCTAACGTTAAGACTAGAATTCCGCCGACAGCCCACAGTTGATTTCGCATCGCATCAACGCGCTTTGCGGTGTCCTCGCGCGACAGAGACAATCTTAAAATACCGCGCAACGCCGAGCGGTCATAACCGTGACAAGCAAGACACGCCGTATCAGCGTGTATGGGCATCAAGACAGTAATCTGATTCTGCACGCTTTGATCAAACACCACCTCACCATTAGTTGCGCGATCGAACAAGTCTTTGGGCGGCGGTGGATTATTGCGCGGTTGGGCAGGTTGCCTTTGAAAGCGTGGTCTTTTTAGAAAGCGATTAACGTCTTCAACAGTGGAAAGATCGCTAAACGCTTCCTGGCCGTTGATGCGCAAGACGTCGATGTCGACAATGCCCTGTTGCCTATCCATACGATCGAGCCATTGCCGAGCCAAAATTCCCTGGCCATTAAGCATTAGTGTTTGCAGGCTGGCGAGCAACGTTTTGGCATGCACTTCCGCTTGGGTTACTTCCTCTTGATAGATAATATTTACCAGCTGGCGTTCCAGCCATAGGCCAGTTAGCATGACTAGGACAAACAAAACGGTGGAAATAACAAGTGCGAGTCGCGTACCTAAGCTTTTCATAGGCACACCTCGATTGGCGGCACGAGGAAATTAGATAAGGTCTTATGCGTGGGCATAAAAAACTCCGCAAAAACTCCCCACTGCGTGAATATAGGAACGCGTTTCCAGAATATTGGATGGGAAGGGCTTAAGACCGAAGGCATAAACACCAACAAAAGCCGGGACGGCTATTTATCCCAGATTTTCCATTAGCACTCTACTGCGGCCGCACAACACACTGAATCTGCGCGAGAAAAGATGAAAAACAGTCTATCACCGTAGAGTGACTACGCCTCCGACTGTTTTTCATCTTTTCTCGCCCCTCTTCAGTACCTTGCGCACCCTCGCTACGAGGCTAATGGAAAATCTGGGTTTATTATTGGGATATAACCGACACTTAATTGATTATTATAATGTTTTCCCCAGCCTTGCAACACCACCAAAACTACCTATCCAGACAGACCCGTCAGCAGCATTCGCCATCGAAAACACATTGTCTGCATATAACCCGTCTTTGGTCGTTAGCACTGAGAATTTGCCGTTTTCGGCGTTAACTTTAGCCAAGCCCCGGCTAGTACCGGCCCACAGGGTATTTTGCGGGTCGATATAGAGCATGAAAATATGATTGCCTGGCAACCCGTCAGCGGTGGTGTAGTTGCGCCATGTCTTACCGTCGAAACGGGCTAAGCCACCACCCCACGTACCGCACCAAACAATGCCATCCTTATCCACTTTCAGAGAAATTATGTAATTGGGATTGTAGGCGACATCGACGCTGTCCAAGCCTTGTTCGCTTTTTTGCTGGGCGTGGTGCTTGGATGCCTTGGCCGGATCGCTGGTAAATTGGATGGCATCGCGCACAACCTCAAAAGGCGCACCCAATCCATCCTTATGCTGCCAATTTTCCCATACGCCGTCTTTATAACGCGCCAAGCCCGATTCGGTCGCAAACCAGATATCCCCATTTCTGCCTACTTCAACTCCATATACCCACGGATTAGGCAGCCCACCCTTAGTATTTTCAACCGTGAATGACTCCCACGCAGCCGGATTTTCCAAATCGCTACCGCGGATGCGGTTGGCGCCTGACCATGTGGCAATCCATACATCGCCGTTAGGCGCTTGCTCAACGTCGTAAACAAATTGATCGGCCAGGCCATCAGGGATATTGATGTTTTTCCATTTCTGAGTGCCCAAATCCAGCACTGATAAACCGCCGCCGTAAGTGCCAGCAATAATACGCTTACCTAATTTGCTAACGTGGAAAATGCCATTTGAGAGCAAACCGCTCGTTTGATTGTCGTAAAGTTTGTAGGCGTCGGTCTCAGTGTCGTATCGAATCACGCCGCCTGATGTTCCAATCCAAACGATTTTGCCATCTGCATACATGCTTTTGACGTTACGATTGCCCACTTTAAAATGCATGAGCTTGGCGTTTTTTTCGATACTGGGTTGGCCCAAATCGAAAGCGCTAACAGTACTCGCTTGAGCTGGGAGCCGATTAGCGGGTAGATCTGGATTGGCGACGCTTGAAGGCGCTTGGATGGGCACCCCCGCCACGGCTGTTTGGGCGTTATTTTGGCCCATATTGTATGCGACAACCACCAAACCGCTCGCGACCACGAGCAACACTGCTACCGCTTTATAATCGAGTTTCACTGCTTTGCGCCTTGCGATGCGTTGGACTTGGGCCGAAGACCGAAGCGCATCACGCTGCCTCGGGTACCCAGCCAGATTTCCCCATTCGGCGCTACGGCTACCGAATAAATGTTGGTACCGGTAATACCATTTTTTTGATCAAAACGCTGAAAACGTTGACCGTCAAAACGTGTCAATCCCTGATCCGTGCCAAACCATAAATGGCCCTGCATGTCTTCAGCAATGCTGAATACAATATTGCCGCTTAATCCTTCCGCCGTGGTGTAATTTCGCCATTTTTTGCCGTCGAAACGCGCTACCCCGCCGCCCCAGGTTCCTGCCCAGACATTATTGTCTTGCGTAACCTCTACGGCGAACACGTAGCTTGGATTGTAGGTGCCTTGACCGTCGCGTTGGAGGCTTAAGTCGTGCCGCGTGCGCGTGCCTAAGCCGGTGTTTGTGCTGGGGGGAAGATTCTGCGCATTGGGCGCGCCGAGGCCATCGGCGTGGGTCCAAGCCCTCCATGTTTTACCATCGTACATTGAAACGCCGCCTTCCGTACCGAACCACACGCGATCTTGCGAATCTACGTCGATCCCATAAACCCACTCATTGACTAACTCTTTGACGAAATTAGTTAAATTCCCCGTGACAGGGTCGATGCGGCTAGCGCCTGCCCAGGTGCCTATCCAAAATGCGCCATTCGCCTGCTCGCCAAAGGAGTACACCCAATAGTCGGCCAAGCCATGCATGGGAAAATAGGTTTTCCATTTGCTTTGGTAGAAGCGCGAGGCGCCTCCGCCATTCGTGCCAAACCAAGTGCCGCCTTCACGATCGACGGCAAGAGCAAACACATATTCATTGGCCAATCCCTCGGCGCGGGTGTGGGTACGCAAGACATCGCGGGTTTTCAAATTGACTTCGAGCGCGCCGACCGATGTACCTACCCATAGCGTGTTACTGCGCGGATCGGTAGCGATTGCTCGCACATAGACGTCGGGCCCCACATCAAATGCCTCGAGAACGGCCCACTCTTGATCCGCGGAATCCAGCGTTGAAGATTTTGGAGTAGCGGCGACGCTGGGTGGCTGCGAGCCAGAATCGCAGGCCGCTAACAGACAGCTTAATAGGACCAGCGTCCGCGAAAGTCGAGAAAGCATTACCGCAACGTTCTTAGATAGGCAACGACATCAAATATTTCACTTTCTTTCAGGATGCCCTGGAAGGCCGGCATTACGCCTTTGCCTCGTCTGATCGAATTTGCTAAAACACTATCGGGTTGGAACAAACCTTCGTTGCGTGAAAAATCAGGCACGCCGGGGATTGGGCTTGAACCATTGGGCCCGTGGCAATTTGCGCACTGCGATTGGTAGGTCTGTCCACCACTAATCGGATCCGCCGCCATGGCGGTGACGTTTAAAACAAGCCCGCCCAACAGTACAGCCAGCGGTGGAAAACGTGCGTTCTTTATCTGCATAAATACACCTAGAGAAATAAGCTTATCGGGCAACCATCGCCGTAGATTTGCGGTGACCGCAGCCCGTCTTCGAGTGAAAACAATAAGCCTCGCCGACTTCTATGTCACTGCGTAGCTAAAATAATTCGTCCGGAAGCCCCTGGTAAAGCGCATGAAGTGCATCAATTACGGCCTTCGCACTCCAATCTCGTTCGCCGACGATAACTTTAACAAGCTTACCTTTCGGGTCGATCACAAACGTCATGGGGAATGAATCGACCTTTAATACGTCGCCGGCGATTTTCATTTCCTTGTCAATGAACGCAGCGAAGTGGATATTCTTGTCCTTCAGATATTCGCGCACGACGTGGTCATCGTCGTCCACCGAAAGTCCGATCACGACGAATTGTCCAGGATCGAGTGCATCACTGAGTCGTTGCAAGCTAGGCAGCTCTCGCCGACACGGGCTGCACCACGTTGCCCATACATTTAACACAACCAGCTTGCCGCGATACTGACTAAAGGGGTGCGTCTGGCTTCCTAAATCGACCAAATCCACCGAAGGAAATTGCTGCCCCACCAAGCCCGATTTAACAGTCGGCTTATTACACGCCACCAATCCTAGACTAATCGCGGCGATGATGACGTAGCGGCTAAAGCTTTTGCGCTGACTACGGGACAGTGCGATCAATGGTAATGTGCAACCCGTCGCTGCCCACTTTTACGATGGGCGTAAGGCCTTCAAGATCCCCGCTTTGCGGCATGGCGTTGCCGGATTTCGAAATTCTCGCGCCTACCACGACTTCAGGAAAATTCGACAAAGCCATATCAGGCATCATCGCCATCGTATCGTTCAAAGAAAACGATACGGGCAAATCCTTGGCCTGTAATTTTAATATGGCCAACGGGATTTTGGGGCCTTGCGCCGCGCGGGCGAAGATAAACAAGGTATCGCCGGGGGAAACTTTGCTAACTAGGTTGGGAGCAATACTTGCTGTACCAGCGACTACGGCCCCAACATTGGATGTTGCAGCAGATTGCGATTGAGCTTGTGGCGGCGGACTCACTGAAGTTACCTTGCCGCCAGCGAGTACTTCCGCTTCGGCAATATTGGCAGCCATCACGTCTGCGTCTTTGGAACCAGGCGGTATCTGCGCCTGTAGACGTCGCCAATACCCTAAAGCCTCTGTGTAGTTCTTGCCCTCAAGCGCGGCTGTACCCGCGAGCCATAGGGATTGCTGATTCATCGGCTCAAGCACCAATGCCTTTTGGATTAACTGCATGGGCTTGCCGTCTAACGCGCCACCGTTTGCCATAGCGAGCGTATCGGCATAGTCAGCCAGCATTTGCGCGCTTTGCTCTACCATCGGCAAGGCACGTTCAAAGGCTTGTGCCGCTTCAGTGTGACGTTTTAAAAAACGATACGACCGCGCCAGCATTAACCAGCCTTCCGTGTCATCGGGATTCGACTCAAGACGTTGCTCAAGTCCTGCGACCATCGCTTCAATCTGCGCCCCAACATCACCTTGTTTTTCGCCCTGACCAGCGGCGCTTTGCGCCACTTGAGCAACCGGATTGAGGGCCTCGGGCTTGCCTAGCTGGGTATAGATAAACACGGCGAACAATGGGACAGCGACCCCAACAACAATCCCTGTATTACGGCTTGCGACCTTAACAGGGGTAGGGGTAGCGGCAGCTTCATTAACCGCGACATCTTCCAATAATCGGCGCTCTAGTTCCTTGCGTCCCACCTCGTACTGTTCAGTGGAAATAGTGTCGTTACGCAGGTCTTGCTCCATCTCAACAATTTGAGATCGGTAGACGGAGACGTTTAGCTCGCCACGGGACTGGCGGACGCTAACGTTAACGGGCTTTAACAATGGCGGCAACACAAACAATAACGCGGCAATAACAAAACACGCCGCAACAATCCAAAAAACCATCATGCTTTCGGTTCCCCTGCGCCTTTTAGTAATTTCTCTACACGACTCCGCTCAGAATCTGACAGCGGTATATCTACAATCTGTTTCCTACGCCGCACTACATTAAAAAACAGCACCCCAAGGCCCAAAGCAAAGAGAACGCCGGGACCAAACCACAGCAATACCGTGGTAGGTTGGACTGGTGGGCGGTAGCGCACAAAATCTCCGTAACGTTCGACCATAAAGTCGAGAATTTCTTCTTCTTTCATCCCGCTTTTTAGCATGCTGCGGACTTCGCGGCGTAGATCCTTGGCTAAATCCGAATCGGAATCAGCGATAGTCTGGTTTTGGCAGACTAAACAACGCAACTCATTGGCAATGCTCATCATTTGCGCTTCCAAAACGGGATCTTCCGCTGAGGTTGCCGCTTCTTTTGCCAGTACCCAAGCTGGCACAAACATCAACGACAAAATTAGTGCTAGCACTTTCATCCGCGCAACTCCTTCACCATCGGCAATATCTTTTCACGTAACGCTTGGCGTGAGATTGGGCCAATATGTTTGTAGCGAATGATGCCTTGCTGGTCGATGAGATAGGTTTCTGGCACACCATAAACCCCGTAATTAATCCCCACGCGGCCATCAATATCGTAGGCGCTAAGGACGTAAGGGTTGCCGTGTTGTGCCAACCATTGTATGCCATCGTTGCGTTGATCTTTGTAATCGAGACCATAAATAGGCACTATCCCTGTGCGCGCAAGCTCCATCAAAACTGGATGTTCTTGCCGGCACGACACACACCATGACGCCCAGACATTGAATAGCCACACTTTGCCGCGCATTTCTTGCGGAGTGAATTGAATTTCCGGCTCATGCAAAGTGCTTAACTGAAAGGCAGGAGCAGGCTTGTCAATCAACGGCGAAGGCACTTCGCTGGGCTTCAAGTGCAAACCCGCGTAGAGAAACCCCGTCAAGGCAAGAAAGAGAACCAAAGGCACCACATAGCGCAAGCGTTTCATTAGTCTTTTGCTTCCATCGCCAATGCACCGCCTGTACCCGTATTCGCCGGCGTCACGCCCTCTAATACTGTCACGCGTTTTTGTTGTTTCGCTAAACGATAACGTCGATCGCTAATCGCCAAGATTCCGCCCAAGCCCATCAAAACGCAACCACCCCAGATCCAGCCAATAAACGGCTTGTAGTACACGCGCACACTCCACGCGCCGTTGCTGACCGGCTCACCCAATGCGAGATAAAGATGACGGGTAAACGTCGCATCAATTGCCGCTTCCGTCATCGGTTGCTGTTGCACGTTATAAATGCGTTTTTCGGGATGCATGACAACAATTTCCTTACCGTCTTTGATAACGGTAATGAGGCCACGGCTAGCCTTGTAGTTAGGCCCAGGGACCTCAATCACTCCATCAAAACGGAAAGTGTAGCCAGACATGCTGACAGTATCGCCCACATCCATGCGCACGTCCTTTTCTACTTCGTAGCCCTTTACCAGGGTTACGCCGATGATGAAAATGGCTATACCTGAGTGCGCAACTAGCATGCCGTAATAGCTGCGCGACAAACTGCCGAACTTGCCTAGGAGGGTGCCACCAGTAGTCATGCTCTTAATGCGGACACTTAAGTTATTTAAACCGGTGGTAATCACCCATGCAGCCAGCAAAATGCCAAAGCTCACGGATATTGACCAATGACCCATGAGGAGCGGCACAACAATAGAGGTAACAACGCTAATGAGCGCTGCCCAACGCAAACGCACCGCCAACTCGGGCAATGCCTGCTTCTTCCAGCGCGAAATCGGCCCCAAACCCATCATAAAGACTACAGCAGCCATGATCGGCACAAACACGCTTTCAAAATAGGGAGGGCCAACGGATAATTTGCCTAGATCCAAGGCATCCAGGAATAGGGGGTACAGTGTGCCGAGCAATACAGTCCCTGCCGCAACAACCAGCAATACATTGTTTGACAACAGCATGGATTCACGCGACACGACGGCAAAATCGCCGCCTAAACCGATTTTCGGCGCGCGCCAGGCAAACAGCACCAAAGAGCCTCCCACCACTAGCGTTAAGAACGCCAGAATAAATACCCCGCGCTCAGGGTCAGTGGCAAACGAATGAACAGACGTCAACACCCCAGAGCGAACAAGAAAAGCACCCAGCAAGCTCAATGAAAAGGTAGCAATCGCCAACAACACCGTCCAGCTTCTAAAGCTGCCACGCTTTTCAGTCATCGCCAGCGAATGAATCAAGGCCGTACCGACGAGCCAAGGCATAAATGAAGCATTCTCAACCGGATCCCAGAACCACCAGCCGCCCCAGCCTAGCTCGTAATAAGCCCACCAGCTACCCAGTGCGATGCC
Source organism: Gammaproteobacteria bacterium (assembly GCA_031428395.1). Lineage (GTDB taxonomy): Bacteria > Pseudomonadota > Gammaproteobacteria > JAADHS01 > JAADHS01 > JANPPH01. The sequence continues at coordinate 13,421 of JANPPH010000181.1, read as the reverse complement.
GAAAGTCAGAAACACCCAGGCGGCCGTAGTCCAAGGACGCGACCAACGCGCCCAAGCGGCGTCCAGCTTGCCGCTTAGCAGCGCAGCGATGGCAAAAGAAAAGGCCACCGAGAAGCCTACATAACCCATATAAAGCATGGGTGGATGAATGACCAGACCAAGATCTTGCAACAACGGGTTCAAATCTTTCCCGTCTAGCGCTGCAGGCAACAGGCGCTCAAAGGGATTGGAGGTAAACAACATGAAGGCTAAAAACCCCAGACTGATAATACCCATCACACCCACTACGCGGGCAATCATAGCTTCATCTAAATGGCGGCTAAACAAGGTAACGGCCAACGTCCAAAGACATAAGAAAAACACCCACAGCAACAAAGAACCTTCATGACCGCCCCAAACACCCGCAATGCGGTAGATCAAAGGTAGCTGAGTGTTGGAATGTGAGGCGGCGTAGAGGACTGAAAAATCGTTATTGATGAAGCAGGACACCAAGGCAAAAAAAGCAATGGCAACAAATAAGCATTGACCCTGCGCAGCTGGCCGCGCCAACGCCATCCACGCCTTGTTGCCTCTATGGGCGCCAATAATGGGCATGGTGGCCTGCAAGATTGCAAGGCAAAAGGCCAGGATTAAGGCGAATTGTCCTATTTCTGGAACCATACTCTGCATCCCTCTTAGTTAGCTATCACGGTTTTGCCAGTCTGGCTGGCTATTTTTTTGCTCTTTTCCAAGGCATCGGCCACTTCCGGCGGCATATAATTTTCATCATGCTTGGCCAGCACTTCGTCAGCGACAAATTCACCACCCGAGCCAAAACGGCCCTGAGTAACAACACCTTGCCCTTCGCGAAATAGGTCAGGAAGAATTCCCGTGTAGGTAACCTTAATTGTTTCAAGGTTATCTGTCACAACAAAACGTACGGTTAGGCCATCGTCCTCGCGCGTTAGACTGCCTTTCTCAACCAGACCGCCCAGTCGGAAACTGCGATCTTTGGGCGCTTCATTCGCGGTCACTTGCGATGGGCTGAAAAAAAACACCATATTGCTTTGAAAAGCGCTTAGCACCAGTGTCGCCGCAACGCCCAAACCGGCCAACCCGCCCACAACAAAGGCCATTCTCTTATGTCTCGGTTTCATTCCTCATCTCCAGATGACGCCCGACTTATACGACCTAAACGCCGCAACATGGTTCTACGCCGTTGCAACAATAAAATGACTTCTAGGGTCATGCAAACTGCTGTGACGCCATAGGCTCCCCAAATAAAGGCCCAATGTCCACTCATGTGTTGGAACCCCTTCGCCCAGTTTTCGCCTCAGACACCACTTCAGTTATCCACTCACTTGACTGCTCGCGCTCTAAAATCTCGCAACGCACTCGCATGAGCGCAACAGCTATTGTATAGGCCCAAAATGAACACACCATGAATAATAACGCCGATACCATGCTGCCGGTCATGGAAAAACCCTTGCTGAGGCTGATAGACGAGCCTTGATGCAAAGTGTTCCACCAAAAAACGGAAAAATAAATGATTGGCACATTTACAATACCAACCAGCGCCAACAAACCCGTGGCACGCGCGGCGCGGCGCGGATCATCAATTGCGGCGCCCAAGGCAATGAATCCTATGTACAAAAACAACAAAATAAGTTCAGAGGTAAGGCGTGCGTCCCATACCCACCACGCGCCCCACATCGGTTTGCCCCACAAGGCACCTGTCCACAAAGCAATGAATGTAAACATAGCGCCGGTGGGCGCTAAGGCGACGGCCATCATGGAAGACAAGCGGATATTCCAGATCATTCCGGCCGCTGCCCAGCCCGCCATAACGACATAAATGAACATCGACATCCAAGCGGCGGGGACATGGATGAACATAATACGGTAGGCATCGCCTTGCTGATAATCCGTTGGAGCGACCAAAAAGCCGATATACAACCCTATCGCAGCCAAAACAATAGCGATAGCACCAAACCAAGGCGCTACTTTACCCGCCAAAGGGTAAAAAGTGACGGGGGACGCGTATTTAAACCAATTCACTGCCATACTAAAATCTCTCAATCTTAAAGGGGCCGTCGAAGTCTTATTCGGCTGAAATTCTCAATGCTGCGGCGGCTGCAGGGGGCGCCAGTACAAACGCGCAAACTAAAAACGCGCCTAATAACGACAGGTGCGCTTGGGCGCCCAAACCGGACACGCTAGCATCCACTGCTCCGGCGCCAAAAATCAATACCGGTATATACAGCGGTAAGACCAACAACGACACCAGCACTCCGCCGCCACGCAACCCCAACGTCAGGGCTGCCCCAATAGCGCCTAGCAAGCTTAGGATCGGCGTTCCGAGTAATAACGAAATCATAAGTACGCCCAACGCCTGCGGCGCTAGATCAAACTGCAAACCCAATACTGGCGCTACCAGAACTAATGGCAACCCCGACACTAGCCAATGGGCAATAATTTTTCCCAACACTAATATCGACAGCGGCTGCGGAACCAGAAGCATCTGCTCCAGGGTTCCATCGGCGTAATCGTGGGCAAACAAACGCCCCAAAGACAGCATCGACGCGAGCAAAGCCGCAACCCAAACAATTCCCGGGGCGATGGTGCGCAAAATTCCTGGCTCGGGCCCCACTCCCAACGGGAAAAGACTCACCACAATAATGAAAAAAAACAGCGTAGTCAAAACATCCGAGCGACGGCGGAGGGCCAACGTCAAATCCCGCACTATTACACATCGCCATGCGCTGAACATTTGGGGCCTGGACTAGGGTCTAAGGTGGATATGGCGGATGTTGCTCGTCGCAATTTCCGCTTCTTGGTGGGTCGTCAAAATAACCATGCCGCCTTTATCTATGCGCTCAGCGATAACGCCAGCGAGAAGTTTAACTGCCGCCACATCCAAGGCGGTGAAAGGCTCATCCAAAATCCATAAGCTAGCTTTTGTCAGCAGTAACCGGGCGAGGGCTACGCGGCGCTTTTGGCCTTGCGACAACAATTTAGTTGGCAAATCTTCACGACCTTTCAACCCCATCCGACGCAAGGCTTTGATTATACTATCTTCGCTAGCGGGGTCACCCAACAATTTGGTCGAAACCTGGAGGTTTTCCAGCGCGTTCATCTCATCCTTGAGCGCGTTATGGTGGCCCAAATAGAATACTTCCTTGAGGAAGTCTTCTTTGAGTTTACGGATGTTAGTGCCCTGCCAAGTAATTTCGCCGCTAACCGGTAGAACTAGACCACACACCGTACGCAATAATGTCGTTTTGCCACTGCCATTTGGCCCGTGAACCTGCAATAGCGTATGGGGCTCCAGCGAGAACGCGAGGTTGGTAAACAAGCGCCGATCACCGCGGGCGCATTCTAGGTTGGCAACGCTGAGCATATTATTGGTTTATGTAGGGTAATAGCCGAGTATACCATTCAACCCAGATTTTCCATTAGCCTCGTAGCGAGGGTGCGCAAAGTGCTAATGGAAAATCTGGGTTCAACCTAAAAAAGGCCCTTGGAATCCTGACGATATCGCTTAAAATGTTGAATATTAAAGATTTTTTCGTTAAATGTTGACGAAGCCGTAGCCTCTCCTTCGGTGAGCCAAAAATTAACGAAAAAATCTTGCAGATTCAGCATATTAAACGTCAGGTTCAAAGCGAACGTGCCAAACGAAAGCCGTTTGCAGCGTCGTTCAGCTCGGCTGCATAGCTTCCGCGGACGGCAGATCGGGCGTAGCTTGCGGGACTATCCCAGCCGCCGCCGCGCAGCATCCTGATACTGCAATCCCCTCCAGCCCAAACACGAGCGTCTGCGGGAGCCCCGCGATAGTCGTCGTGCCAGCAATCTTGCACCCATTCCCAAACGTTGCCATATATATCGTAAAAGCCCCATGGATTAGGTTTTCTCTGGCCAACCGGACGCGTACCAACGTTATCATCCTGCCCAAACCAGGCATATTGGGGCAGCGCATTAACCTCATCAGCGAAGAAATAACGCGTTTTCTGTTCGGCGCGAGCGGCGTATTCCCATTCCGCTTCGCTAGGAAGTCGATACTTAGTTGTTCGTTCGAGCAGATTCAGCTTTTCGATAAAGGATTGGACATCCTGCCATGTTACTTGCTCCACTGGACGGCGCGGATCTTGGAAGCGGCTTGGGTTTTTGCCCATAACCTTAACCCATTGTGCCTGGGTGATTTCGTGACGGCTTAAGTAAAACGGTTGTACAGTGACGTTGTGGGCAGGCGCTTCATTCGCATCACTATCGTTTGCTGACGCGCTCCCCATCTCAAAACTTCCGCCTGGCACTTGGATCAGCTCGATACCTAGGGAATTGCTTATCGTCTCAAGCTGCGGCTGGACTATCGGTTTATTCTTCGTCAGTTGCGCCACCTGAGATGCACCCACGGCCAGCGCAATAATTGCAACAACAGGCAACACGTACTTTTTCACTTCTTGGCGCGACAACACTTTAGCCCCCGGAATACAACATGCGCACAACTAATTTGGCATGTTAACATCAGCTGTTAAACTGCACAGCAAGTTTGCTGCAACTCACTCCTCTACTGCGATCTGCTATGAAACCTCAGTTTGCTGCGTTGCGAGCGCACTTGGAACAAACGATTGTGGGCCAATCGGCGCTCATCGATTATTTGCTGATCGGCATCCTCGCTGACGGCCATTTGTTGCTGGAAGGTTTACCGGGCTTGGCCAAAACCACGGCAGTGCGGACATTGGCTGACGGCATGGCCTTACGTTTCGCCCGCATCCAATTCACTCCCGATTTAATCCCTGGCGACATCACTGGAAGCGATATTTTTCTGCCACAGGAAGGACGTTTTCGCTTTGTCGAGGGGCCTATTTTTAATGAAGTTGTTTTGGCCGATGAGATCAACCGCGCGCCGCCCAAAGTGCAATCGGCACTGTTAGAGGCGATGCAAGAGCGACAGGTGACCGCGAGCGGCGTAACGCGGCCACTGGAACCTGTGTTTTTGGTTATCGCCACACAAAATCCGATCGAGCAAGAAGGTACTTATTCTTTGCCGGAAGCACAGATGGATCGATTTTTGATGAAGGTGACGGTGCAATACCCCAACGCCGACGAAGAGCTTGAAATCTTGCGGCGCGAAAATGCGCGTTTGACCAGTGTCTCGAGGGAAACGTCGAGTGCAGCGCTCACACCTAAAGAAGTGCTGGAAGCACGTCGACAGGTTAATGCCATCTATATGGATGATATGCTGGCAAGGTATATTGTTGCTGTGGTATCAGCCACGCGCAATCCCACGCCGTGGCCAACACCCGCAAGTGAATGGTTTGCGCGTGGGGCCTCACCGCGTGCAACGCTTGCTCTAGCACGGGCCGCACGTGCGCGCGCTTTTTTGCGTGATCGCGATTTTGTTGAACCCGGCGACATTCTAGATCTCGCCTTCCCCGTCCTTAATCATCGCGTGGCATTAAGCTTCCGTGCCAAAGCTGAAGGCATAACAACGTTGCAAGCTATTAATACTTTGCTTGAACACATACCCGTGCCATAAGGCATATCGATGGATGCATTATTGTCTGCCGAAGAATTGCAGCAATTGCAGAGGCAAGTCTTAAGCTATTCACATCAACATCGTCCGGCCACTTCTGCAATGCTGGGCGACCATCGTTCGCTGTTTCGCGGCCAAGGGATGGAGCTTGAAGACACTCGCCCTTATCATTTTGGCGATGACGTAAGGCATATGCACTGGCGAGCTACCGCGCGCACGGGCAAAGCGATGACGAAAGTATTTCGGGCCGATCGGCAACGAGAAATATTGGTGATGTTAGATCGCAGCGCCACCATGCACTTTGGAACCCGAAAAGAGTTAAAGGTAGTTACCGCGGCGCGGGCTTCGGCGAGCATTCTTTTTATGACGGTTGCAGCAAAAGAATCTATTGCGGGGCTGGTTGTTGATACAAAGAACTATCATTTCCCAGCGACTCGCGGTCTTGATGGCGCTTTTGCATTGTTGCGCCAAATGGTCGCACCGCTAAGTGATATTAATCCAGCGCAACCCGCTACTTCCTTCGCCGACTCGATCGAACAAACGCAGCGTGTCGCCGCCCGTGGGGCACATATTTATCTTATCAGCGATTTCTATTCACTGTCGGACAGCGCCGCAACTAAGCTCTCGCATCTTAGCGAGTCACATCAAGTCACTGCAGTGCATGTTATAGATGTGGGCGAAGAACGTTTAGATGCTACGGGCATGCTGCGTCTGCGTTCGCCGAAAACGGGAAGGACGGTGATTGTCGACACCACAGACAAGCAACTGCGCCAGCGTTATGCAGATCGAGCCACGCAACGCATGGCTGCTCTACAGCAGTTATTCGCGCGGACAAATATTCAACACCTAACGCTATACACCCATCATGACGCCACAACGCAACTAGCTGTATTATTTTCATATGCGTGAATCGGATTTTCTTGCCCAACTGGCTGACATCGAACTACCACCCGCTCCTTCCTGGGCAGACTTTTGGCTCATAAGTACGGTTATAGCAGCAGGCCTTGTGATATTGCTTGGCATAGCATTTTTTGTACGGCATCGAAGCAAACGACTGCCACTTTCTTACGCTATCGTCGCGCAAGAAAAACTCGCAGATCTGTTTGAACAGTGGAAGGCGCGTCAACTACCAGAACGTGATATCGCGTATCACCTCGGTACAGTGTTGCGACTGGGTCTGGGCCTCACGCAACTATGCAATGAATGTCGGCCTAGTATGCGCATCATTACTGAAGAGGAATGGTTACGCGTCCTGCAAATTCTAAACGAGCTTCGTTACAAACCGCATTCAGGTGAGCAGTTAACGGAGGAGGTTTTTAGCACCATGAAAGTATGGCTGCAAGACCGAGCAGAGCGTACAACGTGATTACGCTTGCGCATCCGTGGCTATTGTCCGCCATACCGCTACTTTTTCTTTTATGGCTAAGTTTCGCCAGACTTCTACGATCCCGCGCGCAACAAGAGACGAATTTGGCCCTGTTACACCCTCAAACGGAATTGTTGATAGAGTTAATGGGTGAACGTTCAGCCAAACGTACCCAGCCTTGGTTGTTGTTGTGTGGTTGCTCCGTCTTGCTTGTGGCGCTAGCGCAACCGCGTTGGATAAATTCAAGCGAGTTAGCGGCACATCAGGGCCGCGACATGATGCTTGCCCTTGATGTCTCAGGCTCTATGCGCGCACTTGATTTTGTTGGCAGTGACGGCCAAGCCATGAGTCGCTTATCTATGTTGAAACAAGTGGTCGCTGAGTTCCTCGCAAAGCGTGAGGGAGACAGAGTCGGCATTATCGTCTTTGGCGATGATGCTTACACACTTGCTCCATTAACATCAGACTTGAACGTGCTCACGCAGATGTTAAACAACATCGACAACGGTATCGCTGGCGAAAAAACCGCACTGGGCAGTGCTATTGCCCTTGGTGTAAAACGCCTTGCATACAGGCCTTCCAATTCGCGCACCCTGATTGTATTCAGCGACGGCTCTAACACCACAGGCACGGAGCCGCTCGTTGCGTTAGAGCGAGCCAAACAAGAAAATGTGCGTATTTATACGGTCGCAGTGGGTCGAGAAGGCAAAGTTGCGTTTCCCCGAGGCACGTTGGATAGCCCAATGTTCACTGAAATGCGCATCGATAAAAGTCTGCTCCGCCACCTAGCCAAGGCAACCAACGGAAAGTTTTATCACGCCGAAGCGACAACCGATTTTACGCAAATTTTCACCGAAATTGATCAGCGTTCAACCTCATCAACAACAGCGCCACAGATGTATCAATACCGCGACCTCTATCAAATACCCTTAGCCGTTGGCCTAGCGCTGTTACTTTGGCAACATTGGCGATCTAGTCGCAGTGTGTTTCCGTGAACGCTCTACAATGGCAATCTCCGCTGTGGTTGCTAATTGCATTGGTGCCGTGGGCATTAAAATGGTGGAGTTTGCGTTATGTCGGTCAATTCCGTTTAGATGCATTCGCGGATGCCCATTTGTTACCGCGTTTGATAGCGGGTGTACAACAAAGACAATTGTGGGGAACCACCTTTTTGCTGGCGTGGACGTTGAGCACTTTAGCCGCTGCGGGCCCCTATTGGCTCAGCGACAAGCCTAACCCGACGCAACGACGTGCAATGGATATCGCGGTTGTCATGGACATCTCCCCATCAATGACGGTCCAGGACATAGCCCCTTCTCGCTTGGGCAGAGCAAAACAGGAACTCACCGATTTCACTCGACGCTTGCAACGAGAACGTGTTGCTCTGATTGCTTTTTCCGCCAACGCCTATACCGTATTGCCATTGACTACGGATCTCGACGCATTCAGCTACTTCGCCGAATTACTCGATACCAATCTCGCCACACTACAAGGCTCCAATGTCGCCAAAGCACTAGACCTGGCCCGCGCGGCATTAGAGCACAGCGACGAGAATAGTCGGGCGGTTATTTTAATTAGCGATGGTGAAATTCACGATTTAGGCGCAATCGCGGCCGCCAAGCGCCTGCGCGACAAGCAAATACCATTGTTTATTTTGGGTATCGGCACGACTGCCGGTGGCCCCGTACCGGACGACACTGGGCGCTTTGTGCGGTATCAGGGCAATACGGTCATTTCAAAAGCGAATCCGACGATGAACGACTCACTTGCGCGTGCCGCAAATGGGCTCTATACCCCTTCCCGTGACGACAATAGCGATTGGGATTTTCTATTTAACAAGCTTGAACATATGCAAGAAAATTCAGCCTATGTTACTAACGAACGAACTCACATCAAACTAGCGCCGTGGCTTCTGGCCATGAGCCTGCTACTTTTTATTTGGAGCGCCATAAAATCACCTGCGGTTGTTTTCGGATTTGTAGTGATGCTACTAAATTTTCTTCCTCCCACTCCAGTCATGGCGGCACCGTGGAACGAGCAAAAAGCACGCGACGCGCTGCTAGCCGAAAAATATGAACAGGCAAAATCAATCTATCAATCTCTACAACCAAGCTATATTGCAACTATGGGTCTTGGCGCGATTTCATACCGACAAGGCGCTTGGGCTCAAGCCGCAATGCTCTTTCAACAAGCCGACACACTAGGCAAAACGGACGATGAACATGCGCAGGCGAAATACAATCAAGGCAATGCACTGGCAAAACTAGAGCGTCTACAAGATGCCCAACTAGCCTATCGTGCCGCGCTGTCTTTGCAACCTAATTTTCCGCGCGCGGCACTCAACTTATCTTTGATAAATAAAGCGTTGCAGCTCGCTACAGACACCGACAAAAACGGACGTTCACTCAAAGAGCAGCGCGCCCAGACCGGAGAGCTAAAAAACGGCAGTCAGACGGAAGCATTAAAATCAGAAGCACGAACTAGCGCTAAACAGCCAAGCGATCTCGCCACGCTACAAGGTATTCAAAACACCACTAAACCACTGGTCGGCGCATCCAACGATTCCAGTGACTTTCTACGCAAAAGATTTAGTAGCGATGATCGCAGTGGTGGTCAAATAATCGTGATCGACAAGCCATGGTAGTGAGATTTTGCTTTTTCTGCCTAGTGCTGTTCTCAGCACAGAGCATTGTAGCGTCAGAATTTGCAACGACCGTTGATCAAACCCATATTAACGCAGACGAACATATGGTCTTGACGTTTACGTTAACTAACAGCGATACACCCCTACGCGCCGAAGGCCTGTCACCCACCATAGAACTGAACACCCTAAGCAAAGACTTCGACTTAGGACGGCCAACTACATCAAAGCGCTACAACCTTGTTAATGGTCAAGGGCGTTCGACCGAAACTTTAACCGTGGCGCTATTTCCAAAACGCATTGGCACATTGCGTATTCCACCCTTCACCCTTGATGGACTTAAAACCAAACCTATTTTTGTAACGATTACCCAACCTGCTGACCATAACGCACCTGAAGTTTTCTCGCGTGCAGGCGCAACCAAGGCGAGCGTCTGGCAACGCGAACAGCTGGTCGTCTATTTGGATTTATACCACCGCACGCCACTAAAAAGCGCTCAGCTCGGGGACGAACTCAGCGCCGCACCTACACCCATCGACTTGCTAGATTTCTCCCGACTCATCACGCAAGAGCGCACCGAAACGCATGCAGGATTCACTTACACCGTCACACGAAATAGTTGGGTGCTATACCCAAAAGAAACCGGCGTTTTGACACTCACTTTGCCAGACGTTTGGGTGGTGACTCAAGCCCAACGCCAACTTCGTCTCGCCGCGCAAATCCAAACAATACAGGTAAAAGCGTTACCTGCGAATGTGCCGCTCACACTACCAGTAGGAAAAGTAACGCTTCATCAAACAGACGCCATCCCGATCTTAGATAATACATTTATCGGCTGGACCGTAACCATTAGTGGGCCTGTTGCCCTCACGGAATTCCCTGAACAACTTTCGATCCACTCGCAGGAAAAGATCTTTATTGATCGCGCGATAAAAACCACTTACAGCGCCAACGATGACATTATCAATAGCGCTCGTTACAGTATCACTGCGCCAACGCCAGCAACGGGAGCGTTCACGCTACCCGCCATGTCGTGGCCCTACTTCGATACAGAATCGGGCATCACTACTTCTGCTCTATTGCCTGCACATTCCATCACCATCGCTAGACAGGCAACACCGTACAGTGAGCATCCTAATCCAAAGCCGGAAAAGCTACTACCCACTGTAACTAAAATGTCACCGTCAAACTACGCATGGCAAATCATCTCAGGAATTTTTGCGTTCGCCGCGGCGCTCACTTTTCTCGCACTTAAGAAAAAACGTTCCTCTCCACAAATCAACACATCAACATCAGCGACAGAAACCTTTCCCCCAACGCCTCAGAATACCTTTAAGCTTGAATTGTTAAACGCGCTACAAGCGCGCTCACTCGACCAAGGCTTGGCGATGTGGGAACGACAATACGGTACACATCCGCAAGTCAAAAGTGCGGTGACTACTGTTCAACGCTTATGCTATAGCGAAGATCACCAAACAGACTGGAACGCGCTACGCGAAAATGTGACTGTTGCTATTGGTATCATCAGAAGTTCGTTTGAAATAGAAGCTTCAATTGACCCGTGGGCGCCTACATCTTTCGTTACATTCAACAACGCACCGAAAGTTCCTAGAAAAACAGGGTAATTCGCGTGGATGAAGCGTAACTTCCGCGAACGCACCGATTTGTGATCTATGTTATAGTTTGCTTTACACTGGCAATATACAATGCATCCACATGCAACGTATCCGAGAACAATCAAGCAGTTTTCCCTTCACGTTTGTCCGCTTAACCATCGTCAGACAAATCGCAACTATCTCGGTGCTATTTTTTCCACATCATTAAACGGCCATGTTTGGCCTCTAAAAAAAGGCTTTCTATGAACAACAAATTGCAATTAGCTTCTGTCGCGCTTGCGCCGCTACTTTTTTTGGGTTGCGGCGGAGGAAGTAGTACCTCAAGCAGCGGCTCGGTCACGCTCCGCGTAACGGATGCCCCTGTTGATAGTGCAGATGCGGTATGGGTGCAGTTTAGCGGCGTCGAGATTCATGGCAGCGCAGCTCGCTACACCTATTATTTTTGCAAGGACCCCGTCAGCGGCTCAACGTTCACATCGGCAAGCATCTGTCAGGAAAGTGCTCCGAAACGGATTAATTTAATGGCGCTAACGAACGGAACAAGCGATCTTTTACTCGACAACCAAACGCTTGCGACGGGCCAGTATCAGTGGATACGCCTCATGGTTGATGCCGTACCTAATCAACGCGATTCTTACATTGTTGTCAGCGGCGCGGAACACGAACTAGAAATACCTAGCGGGGCTGAAAGCGGTCTAAAGCTTAATCGTGGTTTTGATGTTACCGCCAGCGGTAACGTCGACTTCACCATCGATTTTGATTTGCGAAAATCGGTACATATGTCTAAGTCAGGCTCAACCTATAAATTGCGACCCACGTTGCGGATTGTTGATAATACTCAAACTGGCACGCTCTCAGGCACAGTCGCGACTGCCTTAGTCACTAGCAATTGTAGCGGTGGCGTTTATTTATTTTCCGGACACAATATAACGCCGGATGATATTGGCTCATCGACGGAGCCCGTAGTAACGGCGCTGATTAGCCAAGACAATCTGACTGCAGCATTTAACTACAAGCTATCGTTTGTAGAAGCCGGTGACTACACTGTCGCGTTTACTTGTAATGCCTCAACCGATGCGCCTGACACAAACGATAGTGTCACGTTCTCAGCCACTAAAAATGTAACGGTGACGGCATCTGTAAATGGTGTGCAGGCTCTCAACTGACGTAGCAATGTTCAGGAATGGCCTGCTGATGGCCATTCCTAACACTACCCACCGTCCGTTATTTGTGCGATATGACGTAGTCCGCACACATTCACTGGGACCCTACGGTTAGACGCTACTACTCCTAACTCCGCAAAACACAACATCTGGATTTTATCTATCATTCATGCACCAATAATTGGTCTTGCCACGAACACGGCTTGCCTCACGGCACTGCCGCTAACTTTTATGACACCCACCAAACTCAACAGAACCGCGTTACGTGAGGCAAACGGATCCTTACTTTCAGCTTGCAGGCTAGTAGATTTTGGCACCACACTAAACCAACCACACGCATTCTTTCTTCGCTAGTTCTAACGATGCTGTAGAAAAACTCCCAAAATTGAAAAAAGTCTCAATTTCAAGGGTACCAAAAGACCATCCCTTCGAGGAGATCGTGGCGTGTAGAGCTGGCACGCCAATCATGAGGCCGGAACAACGCCCGTGAACTTGATGACACCTTTAACTCCAACAATGCCCCAACAAGGCGTTGTCCCTCTTGAATGAAATGGTATACCTTTATTTCAAGACACCATTGGGTATCCCTTGAAAAACTGGGATACCCTCATAGGGCTCGTGCCATGACGCTTTAGATTCGACGTTTGCATGAGCGCTAGGCTTAAAATCGACCGGTGTGTCGACGGTTGAAAGCGCAACACTTAGATACATGGATTTATCTGGTGCATAGTTCATTAGCCTGGTTCCGCAGTTAGAACAAAATGCTCTAAAGCCCCCTAAGTCATTCTTATGCTCTTTTAAGCTTTCTTTCCCCTTCGTGATTGTTAAGGTTTCCCCTTTCGCAAGGGTAAGCGTCACGAAAGCTGCTCCGTGCGCTTTTCTACAATATGAACAGTGACAATTAAATGTCTTATCCGGAATAAGTTCTACCTCATATTCTATCTGTCCACATAGGCAACTACCTTGAGCCATATTAGTTTCCTTTTAGGTATAACGTTAAATTGAGGGGCAGCCCGCTTCTGGGCTGTCCCGCTCGAACGCCATGTTATGCGTCATGGCTTAGTCGCAGCCACAGACGGTGGAGCTTGTGCCCACCACGCCGCTTTCCGTTTTGTGACCG
>JANPPH010000180.1:0-1780 GCA_031428395.1 Gammaproteobacteria bacterium | reverse complement strand
CGTGCTGCTGGTTGCGACGATTTCAGATATACGCCGTCACAAAATCCCAAATTCTCTCACTTTCGGTGCAGCGCTGGTCGCCCTGGTCATGCACACGGTTAACACGCAACTGGAAGGCTTCTTGCTGAGCGCTGGAGGCTTTGCCACAGGCCTGCTCTTATTTATGCCTTTTTATATTTCGCGCGGCATGGCTGCGGGTGATGTTAAACTCATGGCCGCAACCGGCGCTTTTCTCGGCGCCAAACTGACACTGGCTGCCATCGCCGGTTCATTATTGATGGGCGGTGTCTTAGCCTTAGCCTACATCACCCTTCGCGGGGGCCACACCACCTTCGCCCGCTACGGCTTAATGGCAAAAACCTTTGCGACTACCTTCCGCCCAATTTATATCAAAGCGCAAACCGGCGAAGTCGCAACGCAACGTTTTCCTTATGCACTGGCGATTTTTACCGGCACCGCACTGGGTGTGTGGTGGATGACTGACACCGTATTCGGCATAGCCGTATGAGCGCAGCGTCCACCCTGTCGTCACTAAATCTACCCCTTGCGCCCAGGGCACTTCAATTTGCACCGTTGCCACGCAGCCCTGAAGATACTGGCTTACCCCGCGTCTTTTTGCTTGAGCTAATCGCCAAACATATTTACAGCAGCGGCGATGCTGATCTGCGTCAACTGACCCAAGTCACGGCCTTGTCCTGGCAAACGCTTGAAATATTGATCGCCCATCTCCGGGATAATACCTTCGTCGAAGTACGCCGAGGAGTGGAACAGGAATTGCGCTACGCCTTGACCGACAAGGGCCGCAATTTCGCCATCGAAGCGCTAGCACGCAACGCGTACGTGGGGCCAGCCCCCATCAGCCTGGCTCACTATGCGAAAGTGGTAAAAAGCCAAGCCACTAAAGATCTAAGCATTGACCCTGCTAGCGTTAATGCCGCCTACCATGACGCCGTTGTCAGTGAATCCCTATTGCAACAAATCGGCCCCGCCGTACTTTCCGGTCGACCATTGATTTTTTACGGTGAACCCGGCACGGGCAAAACATTTTTGGCCCAGCGCCTCCAGCGCCTTTTAGGCGGTGAAATATTCATCCCCTACGCACTGTGGGTTAACAACGCTATTATTAAAGTCTTTGATGCCTCTGTGCATGAAGCCGTGCCAAGCAGCACACACAATAATTCACTCGTGCAATTGGCGCAGCACGACACGCGCTTGGTTCGCTGTAAACGCCCAGCAATTATAGTGGGGGGCGAACTGACGCTGGAAATGTTGGATCTCGCCTACGATCCTCGCAGTAATGTTTATCAGGCGCCCGCTCATCTAAAAGCCAATAATGGCGTGTTTGTCATCGACGATTTAGGTCGCCAACGCGTGCGCCCCACTGAATTGCTCAATCGCTGGATTATTCCGATGGAAGAACGCCGCGATTTCATGACCCTTGGCTCAGGTGGACGCTTCGAAGTTCCCTTGGAATTCCTCATGGTGTTTTCAACAAATCTTAACCCGCGCGACTTAGCTGATGATGCTTTCTTACGCCGTATTGGCTACAAGATCAAAATCTCGCACTTAAATCGTGATGAATTCCACACCTTATGGCACCGCGTTTGTGCCAGCCAAGGCGTAACGTGCAACGAAGAACTATTTGAGTTTTTAATGGACGAACTTTACCAGCCTTCTAATGTGCCCCTGACAGCCTGTCATGCACGCGATTTAGTCGGCTTAGTGATGGATCAGTGTCGTTTCAATGGTGAGCCAGCGGCATTAACACAAAAACGCTTGC
>JANPPH010000179.1:0-8257 GCA_031428395.1 Gammaproteobacteria bacterium | reverse complement strand
GGTTCGAGTCCCGTCCACTCCGCCAGTTGTCAGTAAATAAGGCGCGCGTAAGCGCGCCTTATTTTATTTGGCTAGTTGGTTATCTAACTTTGTCATTCCTACCCCGCACTTTCCATACATCAAACGCAGCTCAGCGAGTTCCGATATGTTGCAATTCATTCGCGATCATGCTCAAGGCTGGATAGCCTGGGTTATTGTATCCCTGCTCATCGTGGTGTTTTCCTTTTGGGGAATAAACACTTATTTTGATGCAACCACTGAAGTCAACGCCGCCGAAGTTGATGGTGCTGAGATTCCGGTGCAAGAATTTCAGCAGGCGTATCAACAAGAGCGTCAGCGCTTTCAGACGTTACTCGGCAATAACTTCGATCCTGCAATGTTTGATGGCCCGGAGATGAAAAATCGGGTGCTGGAAAAACTCATCAATGAAGAAGTACAGGCGCAAGCCGCCGAACAGTCTGGGTATCGCGTTGGTGATCAACGACTCGCTAGTGAAATAGCAACCTTCCCGGATTTCCAAAACAACGGTAAGTTTGACGCTGAGTTATACGACGTCGCGTTGCGTGGGCAAGGCTTGACGCCAGCGGGCTTCGAGCAACGTTTACGCAAAGCGCTGGTTGTGGAGCAGGCGGGTAAGGGCTTGGTTAACTCTTCTTTTATGACAGAAGGCGAGTTGAAAAATTTGTTGCGCCTGCAAAAACAGAAACGTTCCGTGGGCTACGTAGTGCTGCCTTCAGCGAATTTTTCTGCAAACCAGGCTGTCGACGATAAGGCTATCAACGATTATTACACGACCCACCGCGATGACTTTGTTAAGCCCGAGCGCGTGACGGTCAATTATGTTGAATTGTCCGCTGCCTCTCTTGGTCAACAAATTCCCGTTGATGATGCCTTGTTGCATAAATTATACGACGAACAAAAGAGTAATTACATGACGGAAGAGACCCGTCGTGCCCGACATATATTAATCTCCGTTAAACCGGATGCGGATGAAAAAGCCTTTGGCTTGGCGCGTGCAAAAGCCCAAGGGTTACTCGACCGCATCCTTGCCGGAGAGTCACTTGAGTCGCTTGCCAAGCAGAACTCTGAAGACCCCGGTTCTGCGAATCTAGGTGGTGATCTGGGTTATTTCGGTCGTGGAATTATGGACAAAGCGTTCGAAGCGTCGGTCTTTGCATTGCCTGTAGGCGGAGTCAGCGACGTTGTTAAGAGCAATTTCGGGTTTCATATCCTACAACTCGTTGATATCAAACCAGGGCAGACAAAACCGTTTGACGAAGTGAAAGCCAAGTTGGCGAGTGATTATCGTCAGGATAAGGCCGAAGAGCGTTACTTCGACATGTCTGAACAATTAACTGATAAAGCCTTCGCAAGCCCGGACACGTTGACGGCTGTTTCTCAGGAGCTTGGCTTAACCATACAGACGAGCGATTGGATAAGTCGGGAGCAGGGGACTGGAGTCGGCATGAGTCCGAAGGTTCGTGAAGTGGCCTTTAACGAAGATGTATTGCGGTCTGGCAACAACAGTGAACCAATAGAAATAGCGCCTAATCATGTGGTGGTATTGCGAGTGAAGGACCATGAGGCGTCTTCTGTGCGGCCGCTTGAAGAGGTCAAAGCGGACATCGTGCGTCAGTTGCAAAGCGAAGGTGCTAAAGCTCGCGCTAAGGCGCAAGGCGATGCCTTGCTCGCCGATATTCGCAAGGGTGCGGACGTCGCGGCTACTAAGGTCAAGGAGATTGGTTTGGAATGGAAACAGCCTGGCTTAGTTGGGCGTGATGATGCGGCATTAGATCCTGCCATTCGCAATGCACTATTCAAGCTCGCCCGTCCCAAAGGTGCGGTACCTTCTTTCGGTGGCGTCGCGCTGCCTTCGGGTGACTATGCCGTGCTAGCCGTTTATGCGATTGAAGAAAGTGAGGCGCAAGCGATGGATGAAGCGGCGAAGAAAACATTACGTGACAGCGAAGCGCGCAACATGGCTATGATCGAGTTTTCGCGGCTGGTTGACCATTGGCGCGCAAAAATGAAAGTTGTGGCGTACCAGGATAAGCTCTAAAAAACACTATCCTAGAGGGCTGATATTTTTAAACTCACTGCAGTTTTTTTATTGTCCGAGCCTGTTTCTATCATTTTTTTCTCACCCCCATAGACGCAGCCGAGCACTGCAAGGCAGCGAGGATCAGGCCCGTAGGGGCATCGCATGGATGCGATGCGTTCATCCTCAGCACACGGACGTGCTGTGGATGAACCCCCTCGCTGCCTGAAGCGCGCAGGGCACCCGAAGGGCTGCGTCTCCGGGGCGGTTTTCTTTTGGTTACTTTTCTTTGAGCGTTCGAAGAAAAGTAACGCGCCTTCGGGTGCGCAAACCCGATCCAATTACACTGGCCGAAGGCCATTCAATTAATCTGCCCAAATTGACTTCGACTCACGAGCTTTGTTTAAGCATCCCACACGCCATCACGGAATGCATAGTCTAGAAACATGCTATGGCAGTGCCAAGCCTACGGTGCTGTATCCACTGTCTACATGAAGAATCTCTCCGGTGATGCCTGAGGCGAGATCTGAGCACAGGAATGCGGCGGCGTTGCCTACTTCCTCTGTCGTCACATTGCGACGCAGCGGCGAGTGGCGTTCAACATGATCGAGCATTTTGCGGAAATCGGTGATGCCCGCCGCGGCAAGGGTTTTGATGGGCCCGGCGGATATGCCGTTGACGCGTATGTTGTCAGGGCCAAGTGAGTTGGCAAGATAGCGGACGTTTGCTTCTAGGCTGGCTTTGGCGAGGCCCATCACATTGTAATTGGGGAAGACGCGTTCGGCGCCTAGATAGCTTAATGTGATGATGGCGCCATTGCGGCCTTCCATCATATTGCGTCCTGCTTTGGCGAGTGCGGCTAAACTGTATGAGCTGATGTCGTGGGCGATGCGAAATCCCTCACGGGTGACACTATCCAAAAAATCGCCTTCAAGTTCTGTGCTGGGAGCGAATGCAACAGAATGGACGATGATGTCGACATGATCCCAATAGTCATCTAAATGGGTGAAGACGGCATCGATCTGCTCGTCGTTGGCGACATCGCAAGGAATGGTGATGGTTGAATCGAATTCTGCTGCAAGTCGCTCGACACGATCCTGTAGTCTTTCGCCTTGATAAGTAAATGCTAAGTCAGCGCCTTCTCTCCGCATTGCGCTAGCAATTCCCCAGGCAATCGAACGGTTGCTGGCGAGTCCCACGATCAGCGCATTTTTTCCTTTTAAAAAACCCATGGCTATCTCCGCAATTTTTAATTTAAATTGAAAAAAAAGGTTAATATAAGAACAACGTACCTGCTGTACGTATTCATGTTTTTGCAAATGATACAGCCGCCGGGTTCTTACGCCAAGTGCTGGGTGCCAAACAGGGTATTTTAGGAGACCTTAAGTTGTCTACAGGGATTAAGCAATACCTACGTCACTCAATCGGAATTGTTCTGCTGATGGTGGCGAGTTTCCAAGTACATGCGGCCGCCTCCATCGCCTTAGGTTACCAGCCCAAATACGCGTCGGGTTTTAAACATTTCGATTATGTTAATCCTAATGCGCCGAAGGGGGGTAATTTAACTCTCTCAGCAGTGGGCAGTTTTGATCGACTCAATCCGTTTTTGCTCAAAGGTATTGTGGCGGAAGGTGTTACGGGATTGGTATTTGAAACCTTGATGGAGCAAAGTGCCGATGAGCCGTACAGTCTCTACGGCCACCTGGCTGAAGATATTGTGTTGGCCGCTGATAAACTGTCTGTTACCTTCCGTTTGAATCCGCGTGCGCGTTTCTCTGATGGCAAAGCGGTAACGCCCCAGGATGTAAAATTTTCCTTCGATACGTTGAAGAGTGAGCGCGCGCATCCGTTCTATCGTTTGTATTGGGGTGATATCAAGCAGGCGAGTGTCATTGATAATCGCACGATACGCTTTGATTTTGTCAAAGTTAATCCTGAGTTGCATTTAATTATTGCGCAAATGCCGGTATTTGGGCGTAACTGGGTGAAGGAACGACGATTTGATTCTGTCGCAACAGATGCTCCGGTGGGGAGTGGGCCTTACCGCGTCGTGAAGTTCGACATCGGCAAGTCCATCACGTACGAGCGTAACCCCGAATACTGGGCGAAAGATTTGAATACGCGTCGAGGCATGTTTAATTTTGAACGCGTCACGTTTATTTACTTCCAAGATGGTGATGTGCGTTTAGAAGGTTTTAAGTCTGGCGAGTTTGATTTTATCGCGGAAAATAATTCCAAGCAGTGGGCGCGTGATTATGTCGGGCCACAATTTCAAAATGGCAACATTAAAAAGGAAGAGCTAAAGCATAGCAATAACGCGGGCATGCAAGGCTTTGTTTTCAATCTACGACGCGAGTTGTTTAAAGACAAACGCGTGCGTCAAGCGATCACTTTGGCGATGGACTTTGAATGGTCGAATCAACATTTGTTTTATAACCAATACAAACGTTGTTATAGCTATTTTAGCAACAGTGACTTAGCGTCTTCGGGTATACCGCAAGGCGCTGAGTTGGCATTGTTAGAGCCGTTTCGCGATCGCTTGCCCAAAGAAGTTTTTACAACACAATGGACACCGCCTTCTACTCTCCCGCCCGGGTCATTGCGCGATAATTTACGCAAGGCGAAGGCCTTGTTGACGGAAGCCGGCTGGCAGGTGAAAGATGGCGTGCTGCACAATGCGAAGGGGCAGCGTTTGGAGTTCGATGTGTTGTTGGCGCAAAAAGGTTTCGAGCGTATTCTGGCGCCGTTTGCCGGAAATTTGGAAAAGCTTGGTGTGAAGATGAGCTATCGAAAAGCCGATGTTGCATTGTATCAGCGCCGCTTAGATCAATTTGATTTTGATATGGTTGTTGAGACGTTTGGGCAATCACAGTCGCCCGGCAATGAATTGATCAATATGTGGCATTCCTCTTCGGCTAAGCATGAAGGTTCGGGCAACGTAATGGGTTTGCAAGATCCCGTGGTGGATGCGTTGATTGAGAAAGTCGTCTATGCGCCCGACCGCCAGCATCTGGTTACCGCGGCGCGCGCGTTGGATCGTGTCTTGTTGCATAGTGAATATCTCGTGCCCAATTGGTTTACGCCCATCCATCGCATCGCGTATCGAGCGAAATTTGGCTACCCCAAAACGTTGCCATTGTATTATCAAGCCGAGGATTGGATGATACGCACTTGGTGGAAGCAATAACGGTTCTCACATGGCCGCCTACATTCTCAAACGTTTGCTGCTAATGATTCCAACATTGTTTGGCGTCATGCTCATTACCTTTGTGGTGACTCAGTTTGTCCCCGGGGGCCCGGTAGAGCAATTGATTCATCAAATGCAGGGTCGTGGTGCGGGTGGGGAAGCAAGTGGTGGCACGGTGAAACTTTATCGTGGCGCAACGGGGTTGGACGAGGAGCGCATTCAACAACTGAAAGCGCTATATGGTTTTGATAAACCTGCGCCCGAACGCTTTGTTGACATGATGAAAAATTACCTTAGCTTTGACTTGGGGGAAAGTTATTTTCATCATCAGTCGGTGATGAGTTTGGTCGTATCTAAATTGCCTGTCTCCATTAGTTTAGGCTTGTGGACATTTTTTCTCACCTACCTTATTTGCATTCCGTTGGGCGTCGCTAAGGCCTTATATGATGGCGAACCTTTCGATATCATCACCAGCACCTTTATTCTAATCGGTTACGCCATTCCTGGTTTTGTGCTGGCCATCGCATTGCTAGTACTATTTGGCGGCGGCAGTTTTTGGGACGTTTTCCCACTGCGTGGTTTGACCTCCGATAATTTCGACGAGTTATCTTGGCTGGGTAAGATAACGGATTATTTGTGGCATATGGTCTTGCCGATTACTGCCATGATGGTGGGCAGTCTTGCGGTCATGACGATGTTGACCAAAAATAGTTTAATTGAAGAAATTCGCAAACAATACGTGTTGGTTGCCAGAGCCAAGGGCCTGAGTGAAAACGCAGTTCTCTATCGCCATGCGTTTCGCAACGCGTTAATACCTTTGGTGACCGGTTTTCCAGGGGCATTCATCGGTGCTTTTTTTACCGGCAGTTTGCTGATTGAAACAATTTTTTCCTTGGACGGACTGGGTCTGTTGTCATACACCGCGATTTTGCAACGCGATTACCCCGTGGTCTTGGGTACCTTATATCTATTTACGCTCCTAGGCTTGCTGGCAAAGTTATTGTCTGACCTTTGCTACGTGTTGATTGATCCGCGTATCCAGTTCGAATCGGTGTCGAAGTGAACGACTTGAGCGCTGACTCAGACCTGCTGCTAAAGGAGAGTGCTAACATCACGCGTAGGGGTCCGTGGCAACGCGCTTGGTTGCGTTTTAAGCTGAACCGGCGCGGCTACGTGAGTTTATGGGTCTTTCTGATTCTGTTTGTCATCAGTCTGTTCGCTGAGATTTTGTCCAACGACAAACCGATCTTGGTTTTTTATCAGCAGCAATTTTACTTTCCTATACTTCAAACTTATCCGGAAACGACGTTTGGCGGCGATTTCGACACCGACACCGACTACAACGATTCTTATGTGAAGCAATTGTTGTCCTCAGATGGCAACTGGGTCCTGAGCGCGCCGAACCCCTACTCCTATAACAGTATCAACTATGACACCGAGCACCCCAATCCCGCGCCGCCTTCCGCCGAGAATATTTTAGGCACCGACGATCGAGGTCGTGACGTTTTTGCGCGGCTGCTTTATGGTTTTCGCCTGTCGGTATTATTTGCTTTTGTATTGACGTTTATCGGTACGGTGATCGGTATTTTAGCGGGTGCGTTGCAAGGCTATTTGGGCGGGCGCGTAGATTTGGTTACGCAACGTTTTATCGAAGTATGGAGCTCCATGCCAGAGCTTTACCTGCTCATTATTTTTGCCTCGATTTTCGAGCCAAGCATTTGGTTATTGCTGATCTTGTTATCGCTGTTTGGTTGGATGGGGCTTGCTGATTATGTGCGCGCAGAGTTTTTGCGGGGCCGGAATTTGGACTATGTAACAGCAGCGCGCGCGATCGGTCTGTCAAACCGTAGAATCGTGTTGCGCCATTTGCTGCCTAACTCGATGACGTCCGTGATTACGTTTTTGCCGTTCCGCATCAGCGGATCGATCTTGGCGCTCACCAGTTTGGATTTTCTTGGCTTAGGTGTGCCCCCGACCACGCCCAGTTTGGGCGAGTTGCTGGCTCAAGGTAAGGAAAACATCGAGGCCTGGTGGCTGTCCATCACAACATTCATCGTCTTAGTGGGTGCGCTTATCCTGTTAATATTTATTGGCGAGGCCTTGCGCGAGGCCTTCGATACCCGCCGCAGCTAATTGATGGGCTATATGACTGAACCGTCTAAAAATTCTCAAGCGTTGTTGTCCATTGATCGACTCTCAGTGGCCTTCGGTCGGGACAACGAAAAGCATACCGTCGTCCACGATGTAAGCTTGCATATTAATCCTGGCGAGAAGCTTGCGTTGGTCGGCGAATCGGGTTCGGGTAAATCGGTTACGGCGCTATCGATTCTCAAGCTCCATGATCGAAGCCTCGTGAGTTATCCCACAGGCGCGATTCAATTTGACGGCAAAGATTTACTGCGCTTAAGCGATAATGAAATTCGCCGCGTGCGTGGCAAAAAAATCGCAATGATTTTTCAAGAGCCAATGACCTCGTTGAATCCAGTTTTCACTATTGGCGATCAACTCATCGAGCCGTTGCTGATTCATGAAGCGATGAATAAGACAGCAGCACGCAAGCGCATGATAGAGTTGTTGGACCGCACCGGTATCGTGGAACCGCAAAAACGCATCGATGCGTATCCGCACATGCTCTCCGGTGGCCAACGCCAACGTGTAATGATTGCCATGGCCTTGGCCTGTCGTCCAACATTGCTCATTGCGGATGAACCGACAACGGCGCTTGATGTGACGGTTCAGTTGCAGATCTTAGAACTTATCGAAGACCTGCAAAAAGAATTCTCGATGGCCATATTGCTGATTACCCACGATCTCAACATCGTACGCCGGTTTGCCGATCGTATTTGTGTGATGCAGGCGGGCAAGGTCGTCGAACAAGCCACGGTGGCAGATCTATTTAATAATCCTCAACAAGACTACACCCGGCACCTTCTAGATTGCGAGCCAGGGAAGTTGGTGGACCGTGACGATGAGCTTGGACAGACGCCCCTATTAACCGCAAAAAAGCTAAGAAGCTATTTTCCAATTAAGGC
>JANPPH010000178.1:0-4807 GCA_031428395.1 Gammaproteobacteria bacterium | reverse complement strand
TTTTTTCCATCCCAACACCTACCTCTCTAAGGTGTTTGCAGTTGGCTTTTGAACGGCGCCCAGCGCATAAACCAACTAATATCGGTTAAGCGCTCTCGCCATTTTCGAATGCTTTTTTTTCAAGGCTGCATCTGGGTGTCCGCAATAACAGCTTGGTAAAATTTTGGGTGTCCACAATAACTAATAACTACGGTATTAGTTGGTCCAATAAATACATTATTCCTAGACAATTTGGCGATTATTTCATAGAAAGAGCGCGTATGGTTGCTGCCATACAAACAACGATTTCCGAGAAACAGAATAAAAAATTGAAAAAACACTCAAGGACAATATAGATAATATCGCAAACTCAGAAACATTTAGAGCAATGTCCGTAGATTTTCGGCTATTCGGCAATAAAGCATTTAAACCACTAAGTTGAACAAGAATAAGTTAACCACCGACGGCAGCGCAGTTCCCGTGCAGACCCCCTTATAAACCGGTAGAATAACCGGTTTGTCAGTCTTCATCAGCATCTCCAACAAATCGAGCAACCGTGCTTAATAAGCAGTTTCTATCTCCGCGTTACTGGCTTATTTGGTTAGGCTTGGGTTTGCTGCGTTGCAGTTTGTGGTTGCCATTGGCGGGGCAATGGCGTATCGGTCGTTGGTTGGGTGTATTGATGGAAAAAGGCATGCAGCGACGCCGCTGTATTGCGGAGGTGAATATAAAACTATGTTTCCCCGAATTGAACGATCAGCAACGACACCAATTAGTCAGCAAACATTTTACCGAGCTTGGAATGAGCATTCCGGAAATTGCCTTGGCTTGGTGGGCAACAGACGCAAGACTTAGATCATTTTTGACCTGCGAGGGTATTGAGCACTTGGAGGCAGCGCAACGTTTAGGCAAAGGGGTGATTTTGCTTGGCGGGCATTATACGAATTTGGAGGTGAGTGGCCGTCTTTTGAGCGTCGTCATTCCTAAAACGGTACAAGCACTGTATCGGCCAAACGAAAATCCCCTGCTCCATCACAGCATGGAAAAACGCCGCCTGCGATATTTTAAGAAGATGATCACGCGCGATAACATTCGTGAAATGGTGCGCAGCCTTAAGGCCAACGGCATCATTTGGATGGCCGTGGACCAAAGCTTTGCCGGTAAGCATAGCGTTTTCGCGCCATTTTTTGGTATCCCCGTCGCGTGCAACACGTCGGTGTCACGTCTAGTAAAATTAACCGGCGCTAAGGTGGTACCATTTGTCTCTCAGCGAGTCGAACATGGCTATCGACTTATCATATCCCCCGCATTGGAGGATTTTCCAAGCGGTGATTACGCCCAAGACGCAGAACGCATGAATAAGATTATCGAACAACGCATTAAAGAATTTCCCGAACAATATTATTGGATTCATAGACGCTTCAAACACAGACCGGAGGGTCAGCCCAATCCGTATGAATAGGGCTAGTCAATGGCAACCATTTGTACAATGAGCCCAAAATAAAACCAGTCGCCCCAATAACTATTTGGAATTCTCCTAGCCTGTGAATAAATGCTTTCTCTTGCTTTTTATCCTACACCCCCGTAGATGCTGCCGAGCACTGCAAGGCAGCGAGGAAAAAGCCCGAAGGGGCGCCGCAAGGATGCGGCGCGTTCATCCTCAGCACACGGACGTGCTGTGGAGGAACCTCCTCGCTGCCTGAAGCGCGCAGGGAACCCGCAGGGCAGCATCTCCGGGGCGGTTTTTCTTTTGGTTACTTTTCTTTGTGCCGCACACAAAGAAAAGTAGCTCGCCCTCGGGTGCGAAAACCCGATTAAATAAAACTATGGCCGTAGGCCATTCCAAATCACCACGGTGATGGCTGAGGCAAAATATCCGAAAAAGGCTTACGTTGAAGTCAACTTGGCGGGTTAGTAGTATGGCCTAATAACCACCCAAAATGTTAACCACGCACTACTAAATTCATCATAATACGCAGTGGCAGAAAGCCTCCATCACCGTTTTAGGATCTTATGAACAGTAACCAACTTTATTTTCGCCTACTGCGTTATGTAAAACCCTACTGGCGCATGTTTCTCCTATCCATGCTCGGCACTATCGTCGTCGCCGCAACAGAACCGGCCATGCCTGCCTTATTAAAACCCATGCTGGATGGCAGCTTCATCGCCAAAGACCCAGACATGATTGTGCTAATCCCGCTCCTGTTGGTGGGCCTTTTCGTGATACGCGGCATCGCAAGTTATGTGAGTACCGTAGGCATCAATTGGGTGGCCAACAAAGTGGTGATGGATTTGCGTGAAGAAATGTTCCGCAAACTTATCACCTTGCCCGCCAAATACTACGACGATTACCCTGCTGGAAATCTTATTTCCAAAATTTCCTACGACGTCAACCAAGTCACTCAGGCGGCAACCAACACCCTCATCGTGCTGGTAAGAGATTCCTTAACTATTGCAGGACTCTTAGCTTGGATGTTTTACCTCAACTGGAAACTTTCGCTCGTAGCCTTTCTTGTTGTCCCGCCTATTGCTTTCGTGGTGCGCAGCGTAAGCACTCGCTTACGCCATCTAAATCGCTCCTTGCAACAAAGCATGGGAGACATGACGCATGTGTTGGAAGAATCGCTCGGCGGAAATCGGGTGGTGAAAATATTTGACGGGCAACAATATGAAGCCAGCCGTTTTAATCTCATCAATAATTGGATACGCCGTTATCAAATGAAACTGGTTATGGCTTCCGCCATCAACGTGCCCGTTGTCCAGCTCGTCGCAGTTATTGCCTTGGCCGTGATAGTGTACATTGCGTCGTTGCAGTCGCTCGACAACGAAATTACCGTAGGCGGATTTGTGTCTTTTTTTGGCGCCATGGCTATGTTGTTTTCGCCGTTAAAAAAGCTGACGAATATCAACGAGCAATTACAGCGTGGCTTGGCCGCAGCCGAAAGCGTATTCGGTTTAATTGATGAACAACCGGAAGTGGACAGCGGCACTGTGCCGTTGAAAAAAGCGAGCGGCAAGCTGGAATTTCGGGATGTATCCCTCGCCTACGATGGAAGTAGAAGTCCCGCCATTCAGAATTTTAATCTGGTCATTCATCCTGGCGAAACCGTGGCCTTAGTGGGTCAATCGGGCAGCGGAAAAACTAGCTTGGTAAATCTTATTCCGCGTTTTTACCGCCCGACTCAGGGACAAATTTTGCTTGATGACATGGACATTGACACTCTACGCCTTGCGGATTTGCGTGCCAATATCGCGCTAGTAAGCCAGGATGTAGTGTTGTTCAATGACACCGTTGCCGCCAATATTGCCTATGGTGCATTAGCGCAAAAAACCGAGGCGGAGATTATCGCCGCAGCTGAAAAAGCCTATGCCATGGAATTTATCCAAGCAATGCCTCAAGGTTTGCAAACCCTCATTGGCGCGAACGGGGTACGTCTCTCAGGCGGCCAGCGTCAACGGCTTGCCATCGCCCGCGCATTACTTAAGAACGCGCCGATTTTAATTCTCGACGAGGCAACGTCGGCATTGGACACGCAATCGGAATACCAGATTCAAGCTGCGCTTGAGACATTAAGACAGGGGCGCACCACTATTGTCATTGCGCATCGCTTATCCACGATAGAGAAGGCAGATCGGATTGTAGTAATGCAAAAAGGCGAGATCATCGAAACGGGTAGCCATATTGAACTGTTGGCTAAGAATAATGTTTACGCGACATTATACCGGACGCAAATAGCTGCAGAGGACTCTAGGTATGCTAGTTAGCGGCTTCACCTTTATACGCAACGGGGTCATGCTGGGCTATCCTTTTGAGGAGAGTATCCGCTCGGCACTGCCCATATGCGATGAGTTCGTCATTGCTGTCGGCGCAAGTGATGATGACACGCTGGCCCGCCTAAAAGCGCTCGATGAGCCGAAAATCAGAATAATCGAGACCACGTGGAATGAAGTCATGCTGGACCGCGGCTACGTCTATGCGCAGCAAAAAATGATTGCCCAGTTTAATTGTCGAGGCGAGTGGGCGTTTTATCTTGAATGTGACGAAGTACTGCATGAGAAAGACTTGCCAGCCATTCGCGCAAAGCTAGAAGCGTACCGCGATATGCGCCATATAGAAGCACTGGTGTTCGATTATCATCACTTTTATGGCACCCCTGAATGGCTCGCTACCAGTCCAGGATGGTACCGCCGCGCGCCCCGCATCATTCGCAACAGCATTCGCAATTATTCGCCCGATGGTTTGTTTTTTGTCGTGATGGACAAGAACAAGCGCGGCCGATATCCGCGGGCAGCGCTGGCTGGCGCGCCGATTTATCACTATGGTCATGTGCGTAATCAGGAAAAAATGCGTGAAAAGCTTCAGCAAGTAAGCCGCTATTGGGGGCATTCCCCGCCACCATTTAAAGGGTATGAGATAGACAGCCAGGCCTTAGCGCAGTTTAGCGGAACCCATCCCGCCGTCATGTTAAACTGGCTTAAAACAGAAGCGGAGTGGGGATTCGTCCCTAATCACGCCTACCTACCGACACAACGCGAGCGCAAACACCGCTTGATGATGCGACTCGAGCGCTGGTTCGGGCTGGAACTTAGTAAGAAGCATTACCGGCTTATAGAGAAGTAATACATGATTTGGCACCAAACAATCATCGCGCGCAGTTTAGACAGTTTTAGCAAATTTCTCGCAGTTGGCGCTTCGGCTACCTTAGTTCTCCCCACAGCAATACTAAGTGTGTGGATGTCGCTGTTTCTGCTGTGCTGGCTGGGCAGCGGTAATTTACGTCTTAAAATCGCGCGGGTTGCCCATCATCCCGTTGCATTAGCAGCCTTG
>JANPPH010000177.1:0-3454 GCA_031428395.1 Gammaproteobacteria bacterium | reverse complement strand
TGGATGCAGGGCTTATGGGATGCATCAAAAACCTTCGAGGCGCCAGCTAAATTTACACCAATTTATCCGCCTTGATTATTCTCTAATGGAAAATCTGGGTTTAACATCCAGCGCCAGTGCCAGCGCATGCTCTATCTTAGCATCCACCACCGTGTAATGCCCCATCTTGCGTCCGGGGCGGGCTTCGTGTTTGCCGTAGAGATGCAGTTTGGCTTGTGGGCACATCAGTATGTTTTTCCAGCACAGGGGGCCGCCCTCCCACACATCGCCGAGCAGATTGACCATCACGGCAGGCGACAACAGGCGCGTATCACCCAGCGGCAGACCGCACAGCACCCGCACTTGCTGTTCAAATTGATCGGTAACGCAGGCCTCCAGCGTGTAGTGGCCGCTGTTGTGCGGGCGTGGGGCGATTTCGTTGATGAGCAGCCTCCCATCACCTGCCCCATCAGCCACGACGAAAAATTCCACCGCCAGCACGCCGCAATAATTCAGGCGTTCGGCAATTTGCATAGCGATGTGGCGCGCCTGTTGCGCCAGGCTGTCGGATATGCGTGCCGGAGCCAGCGTAACATCGAGTATGCCATTGCAATGCTGATTTTCCGCGATGGGAAAAATAGCGATCTGCGCGTCGGCGCCGCACGCCAGGATCACCGAAATTTCCAGTTGCAGCGGCACTAATTCTTCCAGCACACACGGTGCGCCGCCCATGTCGTCAAAGGCGCGTAATGCTTCATCGGTGGTGTTGACGCGCGCCTGGCTCTTGCCATCGTAGCCCAACTGACTGCGCTTGATTAATCCCGCCGTACCGATCTGGCGCATCGCGGCGGTGATGTCGTCGCGTGACTGGATGACGGCATAGCGTGCGCAGGGAAAGCCGTGGTCTGTGAAAAACTGTTTTTCAGCGATACGGTTTTGCGAAATCGCCACGGCGTCAGCGCCGGGCCGCACAGTGCAAAACCGCGCGAGAAAACGCAGGCTGTCAGCAGGCACGTTTTCAAATTCGGTGCTGACCGCCGCGCACCCTTTACCGAGTTCTTCGAGCGCGTGCTGATCCGAAAAATCGGCAACGATGTGCCGGTCGGCAAAGTGCGCGGCGGGGCTGCGGGGATCGGGATCCAGTACTATTACATGGTAGCCGAGCGTGCGCGCCGCTGCGGTGAACATGCGGCCAAGCTGCCCGCCGCCAAGAATGCCTAACGTACTACCCGGTAAAATCATTTAATAGGCGGCAAGGCCATTGCCAGCACGCTGTCGCGCAATGTATCACGGTAGGTGTTGAGGCGTTGTGTTAAGTCCGCGTTGTTGCGTGCCAGCAGTGCCACGGCAAACAAGCCTGCATTGGCGGCGCCAGCGTTACCAATCGCGAACGTCGCTACGGGGATGCCTTTAGGCATTTGTACAATCGACAGCAATGAATCCATGCCATTCAAATGTTGTGTAGGCACTGGCACACCCAACACTGGCACGGTGGTTTTTGATGCCAGCATGCCGGGCAGATGCGCTGCGCCGCCCGCGCCCGCAATAATGCACGCCAGTCCACGCGCGCGTGCGTCCTGCGCATATTGAAACAGTAGATCTGGCGTGCGGTGCGCTGACACCACTTTGGCTTCATACGCGATGCCAAAGGCGTCCAGTTGCTGGGCGGCGTGTTGCATCACGTCCCAATCACTGTTGCTGCCCATTACTACGCCGACCAATGGATTGTTCATGCCGCAATGCTCGAAAAATAGTTGTATGGCGCGCCCGAGAGGATTCGAACCTCCGGCCCTTGCCTTCGGAGGGCAATACTCCATCCAGCTGAGCTACGGGCGCCGATTTTCGCTACGATAAAACGTAGTATTATAACCCATTATGTTGGTCTGCGCTTAAGCGCGCAGCTTCGGTTAAACGTATACAGCGCATACAGGACAGCCAAAATTCGCCTCATTCAAAATGATAGCCGCGATAAGCTGAATCATCCAAATAGAGTGATGTAGAATTCGAAAGGATGCTTAAACCCAGATTTTCCATTAGCGCTCTACGGCGGCTGCACAACGCACTGAATCTGCGCGAGAAAAGATGAAAAACAGTCTGTCACCGTAGAGTGACTACGCCTCCGACTGTTTTTCATCTTTTCTCGCGCAGATTCAGCACCTTGCGCATCCTCGCTACGAGGCTAATGGAAAATCTGGGTTAAAAGGCCATCTGGGCCATCAGCCAGAATTTGTCAGTGTCCACTTTACTCGCGAGATCACCGGCGGCGTACTGAGCATATTTCGCGGTTAGTGTGCTGATATTGTTCAGTTTCTTGACGGCTTGGACATTCCACTCCGAGCCGTAGTCGGCACCGCCCTGGTTGGCGCTGTAATAATGATAGACTCCGTACAATTCGACGCCCAGCAGCGCTCCGCCCACGCTCAGATACCCGTCTTCCAAACCAGCCGCCGGCGTAATGAGAAACTGGTCGGCCCAACCGTTGAAGGCGTGCAACGTGGCCAGAGGGGTCTGCAAGCTGTTGGTGCCATCGCTTTCCAACACCTCATAGCCGATTTTAGCGGTTACACCGTGCATGCTGCCACCGAGTTCAGCAAGCAGGTAATTGAGATCGAAACTAGCGGCGTTGTCTCCGTAGTCGCTCTGTTTGGCATATTCAGCCGTGTACAGCAGCTTAGCAGAGTCGCTGAGTTTGCTACCCCCGTTGAAGCGCAGACCATAGGTCTGCGTCGATTGCGACACCAAGCTGGTGTAGTCGAGCAGATAGACATAGGCACTGAGCGCACCTACCGTCCAGCCACTGTAGTTGACGTTGAGCAGATCAGAGCTCATATCGGCATCGGTGCCAGTGATGCGATTAACGTTGCTCAGGTGCGCAAAGGTGGCGGTGGTCGCTGTCAGGGATTTATTGACGGCGGAAAAGGCGTCGAAAGTCTGTTCGTTCTGGCGCCAGCCAACATTACCGATGAAGCGCTGATTATCGAGCACCAGTCTCTGACGCCCTAGCTTGACCAAGGTCGCGGGCAATTTGTCAAACGACAGATAGGCTTGGTTGACCTCGCTGCCCACGGGGTCAACCACCACCGAATATTGGGTATTGCCGTTTACGCTGCTGTTATAATCCTCATCACCGACGAGACTGATATTCTCGAACTCCAGGAACCCGCCGACACCGCGATATGGGTCGGTCATATAACCCAAACGGCTGCGTACCGTTGAAGCGGTAGCGTCATCAAGGGCGTTGTCCTGCGTTACATATTCATAGCGATAACGCACGTCCAGGGAGGCCTTGCCGCCGGTGAGCGATTCCGTCACTGTGGCGGCCGCCTGCGCAAGCTGGGACGCCACAAGCACCCCCGCCAGTCCACCCAGCACAGTTACACTGCGGCCAACCCGGAAAAAACCCCCATTCTTCATTTCATTGCTCCTATTTTGTGAACGACTCTCTTGTAAAAGTACAAAAAAAAGCGCCCAAGCA
>JANPPH010000176.1:0-3345 GCA_031428395.1 Gammaproteobacteria bacterium | reverse complement strand
CGCGTAGGCATGACCTGAGTCCATCGCCAAGCCCGCCATTCCTGCTATGGCGAATAAAGCGATGGCCCCCAGCACCATGACGTTACCGCTTTGGCTGCGGTAGCGGCCAAACCTTGTCGCTATAGACATTGTTTTTCCCTTTTTCTCATGTGCTTACTTAGTGTCAATTTCGTACGTCAATGGTTTCAGCTTGATGATTTGGCGAGCCTGCTTGCCGGGTTGATTGTCACGATGCAGGTTTTTCAAATCGGCCACTGCGCGTTCTCCGTCCATACCCTGAACACCTATTGGATTCATTATGGCAGACGCTTGAGGATCGTGGATCTGGCCCGCAATCATCGCTTTAACCGAGACGCCGCGGTTTTTGTCAACAAGCGATGTACTAGCGCAACCGCTGGCTAACGCTATGGCGCATAGGAGGGTCATTTGCGTCGTAATAATTTTAAGCTTGCCTAGGACGTAATGCATATGTTCTTCCTTTTCATTTAGCGTAGGTGACGAACCGCTTTACAGTTGATGTCCGAAGGTAGGGCCAGCTTTGCTATTCGGCTGGTTGGGTAAGGCATCTTCCGGCGTGGGTGAATCAAGCTTGCTATTTTTGTCCGCTTTTGCCGATGCACCTTCCATGCGCCCGAATAAGAAAAATTCTAGGTCGCTGGGAGCGTTGAATGCGTCTGTAGGCAAGCGGATATTGTTGGGTGAAATGGGTTTCGCTAAGTGGGCAGTCACGAACATGACTAATTCGGTTTGATCCTGCACAAATTGCTGACTTCTAAATAAGGCGCCTAAAATGGGCACATCGCCTAAGCCTGGGAACTTAGTGATCGTTTCACGCATTTTATCGCTAATTAAACCGGCGATACCGATGGTTTCCCCATCCATCAATTCGACAGTAGAATTTGCGCTACGCGTGCTAAGGGCCGGAATGTTAAAGCTGGACGTGCTGCCCGGTATGCTCGCGGTTAAATTAGCAGCATCCATGAGCTCGCTCACACTCACATTGAGCGCTAAATTGACTCGTTTTGAATCCAACACGGTGGGTAAAAACTTTACCGAAATACCGAATTCTTTGAAGACGACAGTAATGCGGCCGTCGCTCCCGCCGGTCCAGACAGGAATTGGAAATTCCCCGCCCGATAGGAACGAGGCAGCTTCGCCACTTAAGGTGGTTAACGTGGGTTCCGCTAATATTTTTGCTAAACCGTCTTCTTTTGATGCGTCAATAATTAATGAAAAGTACGAACTACTGGAAAGGAAGGACATGAACAGACCGGCGGCGCTAATGGCGGGGACAGAAGGTTGAATCTCGCGTACCATAGGGCCGATCACTGGGTCATTGGCGTTCAGCCAAGACTCGGTGCGCGGAAATATGGGTACTTCAAGCTTATCTGGGGTTAAGGCGTTGGGGAAACTTGCGCCGCCGTTGACAGCACCAATGTGCCACGGGCGACCTGCACGAAGACCAGCCATGTTAATGCCCAGCCGCTTCAAAACATTGCGTGACACCTCGGCCACTTTTACTTCCAACATGACTTGGTGGGGACCACCGACCTGCATAAGATTAACCACTTCCGTCGAGGATTCTCCGGGCGCGCCTGCCCCTTGGGCTGATTTTTTCTCGAATTTTTTTGCGTCTTTGACGAATTGTTTCGCCAACACATCAATCGCTAGTACTTTAGCTGGACTCGACACTTCTCCCGCTATAATAATCGCGCCTTGTGCGGAGCGAATTTCCGGCTTTTCTTCCGGCATAATCTCGTGCAGAACACGTTTAAGGGCATTAAGGTCATGGGTTACGTCCACAGTAAAAGTGGAGTAGTTGTTTTTACCACCCTTGGTGGAGATGACAACATTGGTTGAACCTAAGGATTTTGCGACGACGTGTATTCGTTGCGGATCGAGCACCTGGATATCAGCGACATCAGGATTACCCACCGTCACGCTTTCTACGGTTTGGTCAAGGTTTAGAACGCGCGAGTGATTAATCGGAATCTGCAAACTAGTAATAGCGTTGCCAAAGGTGGGATCAAACACCTCGGCGCTGCTTGGCATGCTAGTCATAACCGCTAAAGCAAAACTCAGCCCAAGGCAGGCAATCTCAGCAGTGTTATTTTTTTTAAATTGTTTCACGACGCACAATCCTCACTCATATCGATACTACTTATGGTACGTATTATGGGCAGCTCTAAAAATCCGTCATGCCCGCGAAAGCGGGCATCCAGCCTATTGATTTTGCTGGGTTCCCGCTTTCGCGGGAACGATGAATCAGGGATTTTTAGAGGTGCCCTTGCCCTGTACTGCGCTATTTTGGTTGTAGAGTTGGTTTTTCCTGACGTATTTCGCTGCCGCGAATGATGGTGACTTGATAGGGTTTTTCCTGCTCCACTTTGGCGACAATTGGCTTATGCACTTTTTTCACGGGTTCCGGTTTAGGCGCTGGCATTTGTTTATCCATTGGATTACGCAGCGTAAGTTGAATTTGCCCTTCGTGTGCCGCTTTAACAAGCTCTTCGGATTGTGCGGGAGTCACTTCCAGCGTTACCGCACGCACGATTTTAGGCTTTTTTTCATCGGGTGATACTTCTTGGTCAACGGCTAGGACTTTTACATCGCTGACGACGGTCCTTACTATCGCGTTATTACTGGTGCGATCCAACCGCACCCCCAAGACATCGACGTGGTTGCCGGGGAGAATGAAGCCTGCGACGCCCACGACATCGTCGACGCGCATGGTCATGGCGCGCTTATTTTCAGTCACGAGTGCTGAAAGACGACTGCCGTCGAGGTGTTGCGCGAGACGTGCTCTAGTGATGACTTCATCCACTGAAATGTCCTGCAGCGCGATCCAACCGTCCAAGTCTTTCATGTCACTTAGCGCACCAGGCGGCGCTAACTCTTTAGGCCAATCGATCATTTTGATATGACGACCTTCCAACTTTTGTCCAAAGGTGATGGGCAACGCTGCTACTGCGACTTTAACAGTGGCAATCTGTGTCGGAGATCCTTTGTTTAGGGCGATACTTTTTTGCACATAGGCGTTGGCCAGCCATGCAGCACCGCTTGCAAGAACAAGCGCCAGGAAAAACATAACTTTGGTTTTAGACAGCATAAACATAACCCCAATGTGCCTAACGAATCGGTGCAGTCTTCCGTGCTTGCAGCGTGCTTCTTATTAGGTTAAAAAATAATTGTTCCAGGCGTGGCGCAAGCGTTTTTGTGTTAATGCCGCTGGCTCACCATTGAAACGACACTGATCCATCACTAAGCCGACTAAATCGCGTGCATGACAGGCTGTCAGGGGCACATTAGAAGGCTGGTAAA
Organism: Gammaproteobacteria bacterium; assembly: GCA_031428395.1. Classification (GTDB taxonomy): domain Bacteria; phylum Pseudomonadota; class Gammaproteobacteria; order JAADHS01; family JAADHS01; genus JANPPH01. The sequence goes on along the minus strand of JANPPH010000176.1, from coordinate 24 downwards.
GTTCGTCCATTAAAAACTCAAATA
>JANPPH010000175.1:0-1795 GCA_031428395.1 Gammaproteobacteria bacterium | reverse complement strand
TTATGCCACATCCCGAGCGCGCCTTTCGTAGCGTGCAGCATTCATGGCGGCCAAAAGGGTGGGGTGAAGAAGGGCCGTGGTTGCGAATGTTCCGCAATGCCCGGGCTTGGTTAGGATAGCAGGCGGCGGCGCATCACCCGCTAAAGCGGCGCTTTTGTCGCCCGCCTATTTGCTGACACAAACCGGCCCCCTTCCGCGCTCTGAGTTACCCAACACGGCTAAAGTGCGCCGTGCTTAGCATAAGCAGCAGCGTTAGCTTAAGTTTTCGGCTGCCTCGGCGAGCGCGAAGATTCGTTTTCTGCGAAGACTATCTTCCTAATCTCCAGTGATGGATTTGTGATCTTTTCCTGCGACCATCACTCCTGTTACTGCGTAAAAACTACAAAAACGGACGCAGGGTACGATAACGTTGAGTGAGCAATCTATTTTAGCTGCCGCAACGGACATCGAACCGGCTTGTCCAATATAAAATCTGGCCCGCGAGACGCCGATTACCCGAGGTGATGCATGCTGATCAAAAGTAAACAAACCAGTGATTGCCAGGAATCGGAAGTAACCGACCAGCGGTTATATATGGATCGGCGCCAATTTATGCAGATCGGTGGTGCGGCGTTAGCCTTGCTGGCGGCGGGCTCAAGCCTTGCTTACTCCCCTACAGCGCGCGCGGCCGCGAAATTGCCGACGGTAAGTAAAAAATCTTACGTGGGCAACGAAATACTGACGCCTTACGAGCATGTTACGCAATACAACAACTTTTATGAGTTTGGCACGGACAAGGAAGATCCTTATCGAAACGCGAAAAACTTCAAGGCGCGGCCTTGGCAAGTGACCGTTGAAGGTGAGGTAGGAAAGCCCGGACTTTACGATTTTGATGACGTAATAAAGGCCCATCCTTTAGAGGAACGAATCTATCGGCTGCGTTGTGTCGAGGCATGGTCAATGGTAATTCCCTGGGTGGGATTTCCGTTAGGCAGTTTCCTGAAACGTTTTGAGCCAACATCCAAAGCAAAATTTGTAGAATTTACCACGTTATATGACCCCAAACAGATGCCTGGCCAAGCGCGTGATGTGTTGGACTGGCCTTACGTTGAGGCACTGCGCATTGACGAGGCGATGCATCCTTTAGCCATGTTGGCTGTAGGTCTATACGGCGAAGCGTTGCCGCCGCAAAATGGCGCGCCATTGCGCCTTGTTGTACCTTGGAAATACGGCTTCAAGAACATTAAATCTATCGTAAAAATCCGTTTGACCGACAAACAACCGCTCAATACCTGGCAGGCCTCTGCGCCCGGAGAATACGGCTTTTACGCCAATGTGAACCCCGACGTCGATCATCCGCGCTGGAGTCAATCGAAGGAACGCCGCTTGGGCGAATTTTTGAAGCGCAAAACTTTGCCTTTTAACGGTTATGCGAACGACGTCGCAGGACTTTACGCGGGCATGGATCTGAACAAATACTTTTAGACCAGAAACGTCATGGTCGTATCCAACGCAGTCATGCTCTGGCGTATCAAACCGCTAGTTATTATTCTTTGTCTTATTCCGCTGGCGTTTTTAGTCTTCGATGCACTGACTAACAACCTCGGTGCTAATCCTATTGAGAAAATTACCCGTCGCAGTGGCGATTGGGCGTTACGCATGTTGCTCATCACCTTAGCCGTCACGCCTATGCGTATTCTGCTGCAACAACCTTGGCTGTTGCGTCTACGTCGCATGCTGGGGCTGTTCGCTTTTTTCTATGCCTGCCTGCATATCACCTCCTATGTGGTGCTTGATCAATTTTTCGCTTGGGACG
>JANPPH010000174.1:0-3833 GCA_031428395.1 Gammaproteobacteria bacterium | reverse complement strand
CAGCACATCCGTGTCCGTGCGCTGCGTCAGATATACCGACAACTGGGTGATATGGGGAGTACCCAACAGCGTCGCGACGGTGCGCACGTTCACCATTAGCGTGAAATTATCGATTTCCGGGGTGCCGGTGCGATACAGGCCCACGACTTGAACATCTTGGGTCACCCACACGCCATCGACACGATGCGTTTCCAAGGTTACCGCATCGCCGACCGCCGCATCCAATGTACGCGCCAATTCTTCACCAAGTACCACGTCGGGCAACACATTGTCACCGCGCCAAGGATCGAGCACACCACCCAACGTGATACGCAGGAACGGCCCATGCACGCGAAACTCCTCGGCCGGATCAACCCCGGTACCCTGAAATATAGCGGCATGATTTTTTGCGCCATGGCGGATTACACCTTCGAACTGCGCGCGCGGTAAGACCCGCTCCACGCGCGCATCACTCATCAGCCGCTCGCGCAACGCCTCCCAGTGCGCCAAACTCAAGCGCTGACTAACACCGCCAAACGTAGGATTGGCGACGTCGCTGCGAATGATCACATGACCCTCTCCCCGTATGGCAATTTCCTGCAAGGCATCGTAGGTCGACAACATGAAACCGCCACCCACCAGCAGCGCCGTAAGTCCCACGACGATAATCGCTAGGGGACTGATCACCCGCGTACCTTGACGCAGCACGTTGCGTGCGGCAATGCCCAGCCAATTCATACGACGGCAGCACCGTTCACCAATCGGCCATCGCGCAAGATGATCTTGCGATCGCAATGGCCAATGACAAACGGATCGTGGCTAGCAATTAAGAAACTCGCGCCGATTTCGGTATTCAATTCCCGCATGAGCGTCAAACACTCGTGTGCGCGCTGATGGTCGAGGCTGGCACTGGGTTCGTCGGCGATGACGATACGCGGACGCTTGATGAGGGCGCGGGCAATGGCTGTGCGTTGGCGTTCACCGCCGGAGAGTCTCTTCGGAAGGTGGTTGCGACGTGCGCCCAGACCGACGCGATCCATCAGCAGTTCGACTTGGGATTTAATGCGGGCGCGCGGCTCACGATTGAGCACTAATGGATAGGCGATATTTTCAAACACCGTCATCGCAGGGATCAGTTGATGGTGCTGAAAAATAAACCCGATCGACCTACGCCGCTGTCCGCAGCGTTGCTCCGCTGTCAAACGCTCGACTGCAACACCGTCAAAACGCATGTTCCCCTCATCTGCGGACTCCAGCAAACCGCAGATGCTGAGCAAGGTGCTCTTGCCACTGCCGGACGGTCCCTCGACGACGAGGAACTCGCCAGCCGCTAGTGCCAGTGACACGCTATCCAACGCCAATACGGAGGCAGCACCCTCGCCATAGCGCTTGGATATACCGGACAACTGCAGCCGCAACGACATGACGCGCGATTACTCTGTCACTTTCTTTAGCAACTCCCGCGCTTTCTTGCCGTTTCTACTGTCAGGATCAGTTTCCACCGTTTTCTTTAAAAGATTCTCGTAGGCCACACTGTCGTCGTAGTGATTCGCCGCAGTTGCGCCCGCAAAAAAAATGGCGGCGCGCATACCCGCTGGCAGCTCCTCCAGCCGCGGACGAGCCAGCAATTCTTTGACGAGACGATCACCTTCACGAAGACGATGGAACACGCCGTCAGGCAAATTGATAAAGACATAAGCTGCCACCAGTCGCGTCTCGGTCGGCTCCAAAGCATCGATCGTTGCCTGCGGCAACCGGCGCAATGCGCGATCAATTAGGTTCAGTCCTTCTTCGGTTTCGCGCATACGATCCAATGGACGCGCGCTGATATCCATGCCACGCAACGACAGTGCGCCGCCCAAATAAGCCGTCACAAGTGGATTGTTAGGATATTTTGCATCGAGTTTACGTATTCGGATAATGGCCTGCCGTATCGTCTTCCTATCCCCGTCCGTGGCGTTCAGGTAAATCTCACGCATGCTCGCGACATCCTGCTCGAACGCATTCGCTACCGCGGGGTGCGACAGCACCCACAAGCTCAACACCATCGCCAAGCGGTGACAAAAAATGGCGGACCGACCACGCGCCCCGTAAAATCTCGACCACAACATCTTGTTATCTCCTCCGACTGGCATCGCCCGGCCTGCTATCAATCTATCACTCCGGAGCGATTGCGTTCCGGATTTGCAGCGACATTTACGCTCAGGAGTAAATAACCTATGTTACTCACCGTCCGGCCACGTTGCCATCTTACCGAGATGAAAAAAGACGATCTTGAACCCTATACGAACTATTTGATCGCGACAAGTGCCATGTTGCGACATCCCTGCGGTTAGCGGTTGACGAAGCATAGCCCCTCCGCTAAAGTCGTTCGATTGTGTCTTAAGATTCGAAGGTCGAGCGGTTTGATATGTCGGAGCAGGACCTCAGCAACATCAATGTTATTTCTCAAGAACTTCTTCCAACTCCTGAGCAAATAAAGAATTTATTGCCGCTAACCCCCGCTGCAGAGACAACCGTCCTGAACGGTAGGAAGGTATTGCGGCGGATTTTGGATGGCCAAGACCCGCGTCTGTTCGTTGTGATTGGGCCTTGCTCAATCCACGACATCAAGGCGGCAAAGGAATACGCCGAAAAATTGCGCCAATTGGCCGAGCAAGTGCAAGACACCTTGGTGTTAGTGATGCGCGTCTATTTTGAAAAGCCACGCACCACCATAGGTTGGAAGGGTTTGATCAACGATCCTTACATGGATGATTCCTTCCATATCGAGAAGGGGCTTTACCTGGCCCGCGAGCTGTTGTTGCATCTGGCTTCGATAGGTTTGCCCACTGCTACGGAAGCCCTCGATCCTATCACGCCGCAATATTTGTCGGATCTCGTGACCTGGACTGCGATCGGCGCTCGCACCACGGAATCGCAGACGCACCGCGAGATGGCGAGCGGCTTGTCCACCCCGGTGGGGTTTAAGAATGGCACTGATGGCAGCTTGAGTGTCGCGATTAATGCCATGCACTCAGCATCTCGTCCGCACCATTTTCTCGGTATCAATCAAAACGGCCAATGCGCCGTATTTCATACCCGCGGTAATCGCTATGGCCATGTGGTGTTACGCGGCGGGGCAGGGCGGCCTAACTATGATCCCGCGAACATTGCGTTGTGTGAAAAAGAGCTCCTGGCGAATGGTTTGGCGACCAACATTGCCGTTGATTGTAGCCACGGCAATTCCAGTAAGGATCCGGGCGTGCTGGCGCAGGTGGCGGATAATTGCGTGAAACAAATTTTAGAAGGCAACACATCGCTGGTCGGCTTGATGCTCGAAAGTAACTTGCATTGGGGTAACCAGCCAATACCCGCCGATTTATCGCAATTGAAATATGGCGTCTCCGTGACCGACGCCTGTATCGACTGGCCAACAACCGAAAAATTATTGCTCAACGCGCGTGGCAAATTGAAAGACGTGCTGCCAATGCGTCGTTTCCACGCTCAACCCCAGCTTTAAAAATTCGCGTTAGCGGTAGGGGCAATGCCGTACTCTATATGGCGAATTTTAACCCAGATTTTCCATTAGCCTCGTAGCGAGGGTGCGCAAGGTGCTGAAGAGGGGCGAGAAAAAAAAAAAAACAGTCGGAGGCGTAGTCACTCTACGGTGACAGACTGTTTTTATTCTTTTCTCGCGCAGATTCAGTGCTTTGTGCAGCCGCAGTAGAGGCTAATGGAAAATCTGGGTTTATCCAGATACACGGGAAAATAGTGCCGGGCGGCATTGTGCTACGGGTTTGGTCTCCGTACAATACAGCACAATTCTGTGCCCAATGATGGATTTCCACTATGCCGCATTCCGATACTTCGGA
>JANPPH010000173.1:0-3780 GCA_031428395.1 Gammaproteobacteria bacterium | reverse complement strand
CTGACGCCCTAGGCGCGTTCTTACTACTAGGTCAATCGTTCCAGCAAAAGACTCGATTATGATTACTGAACATAAATGTCTATCCAGCTCAAAAACCGAAATGTATACGCATATTGTGTCTCGCTATCTGCTGAGCTTGTTGAGATACTTTCTTGCTTAATGATTGCAGTAGCACCACAGCCACCATGGCTAGAAATAGTCCCTGCTGGCAGTAAATGGTCATTTCCTGAAACCTTCGACTGATAATCGGAAATGCAGGTCCCGCTAAGGATTACTTCCTGAACATCCAGCGTTCCCCCAGTCCAGGAAAAATGAAAGTCATCTGTCGCAGGGCTATATGCAAAATTAGGAGTTGGAGAAGTAACGTCTACCGGCTCGAATACCTTCAAAGGTATCGTAACTGTGGATCCATCTGCGCGTACAAAAAGAATCTGCATATCCGAATCTTCGCCAGAAATTTCGTCGTAAGTTGTCCCATAGTAAGGCGTCGCCGTAAAATCAGTCCAATATGAAAGTTCGGTAGGTACTCCATTACGGATAGCTATCAATTTTTCTTTATCCGCCAATCGCACAAAGTTAAAAGTGCTGCCAACTTTCAATTGAGTCACAACCGAAACACTACGACGACCACGCGAAAGGTATTTTTCAACACTTATATCGAGCTTAATTTCATTCGTTTCCAGATTGTCGGACGTCCGCGCGCCACCCCCGCAACTGTGTTGAGTGATCGAGATGCCGGCAACGACAAGCAGCATCCATAGCGGAAATCTGATGTTCATGACATACCATCCATACAGGCGAATCGGTTCTTAAGCCCTTCGGCAAATAAACATCGATACTATCTTGACGCGGGTATAGAAGAGTTAGTCCGGCGACTCATATAGAAGCCCCGCAAATATTAGCGCCTTCGCGCCTATAGAAGCAGGTTGCTAATAATAGGCACCAACCACCCGTAGCCTATTATTTCTCGCATTAATACTTGCTTCTTCTCATTCGTAATCGCAACATGCGGCTCGTTTGCATCGGTAGCCACGGGATAGTAGATAGCATCGAAAGGCGTCTTTGACATTATCTGCGCATCTGCTCGGATATTGTAGAAAAGGTTGTCAGTGGCAATATCAAGAGCACTTATGGTCGGAACGAAGGTTGCTACCGGCGAACTAGCAACTATATCACCATACGGGGTTAATGTAGCGTCGATCGTTTTGGGCGCATCGAAGTGGCCACCCGGCGCATTGTCATAGGGCTTCACGTGTGAAGCGGCATTTTTTCCATCTTCTTTTACCGATATTTTCACTACGGGAAACACAAACCAGCAGGCTTTGACTTGCCCTCCAAAAATCTTAGCCCCAGGGCTAATCGTTAGTACATGCGAATAAATAACGTAAGGTTCCGGTGCCTTAATATCGAAACAATTTTTGTTGTCTCTGTAGTCCCACTTTATCAACTCAGCGCCCTCCGCCAGGCTTGCCTGCCCCTTGCCAGACGCGCTACCGTTAGTTAATGCAATCTTTCTTAGTTTTTTTGGATATCCTAGACTCTTTAGTTCCGTATAGAACTGATCAAAATCCAGGAGAGGGTAACCATTGTCCCTGCTCGACGGTTGGCTGTGATGATAGACAAGCATTTGGCGTGCAGCAGGGGAGTTGATCTTGGCCAAATTGGCTTCGGCCACGGGGAACCTTGCTTCGCCAACTTTCTGGAAAAAATTCAAGAAATGCTGGATTCCAAGCGGTATATTCGCCCCTTGGTGAGGACTATCCAGGGAAACGTATAAGCGAGTATTGTGGAATTGACCGTTTTTTTCCATATACGCAAGTGCGTACCGCGCGATTAACCCTCCCATACTTGGGCCTATGATTACCAGCGGCTCTTTATTTATGGTAATGCTGTTCAATGTGTTTATTAATTTAACTAGCAAAAAAGCATTTTTTTGAATAGCTCCAGCACCATCATTAGGATTAAGTATAAAGATGTCGTAGCCCATCCTTCTTAAATCAGCCATTAAATTTTGCTGATTAGTTGCTGCAAATAGACCTTCCTCCCTATTCTCATTTCCCGGATCGAACCCATCAACTAAAACAATAGGCTTATCGATCGGCGCACCCCTTTTCCATGTGGAATTGTATATATAAACCTCGCCGGTGGCGTATTCACCGCCATACGGTATATCTGCTGTAATCGACCATCGATCAAGAGGAAATGGGCTGTTTAAACTGTCTAACTTGGTTACGGAAAGCGTATGTTTTGCTAGCGCCGTTTGCCCACTCAAAGTCGTTTTTACATTTATAGTCTTAAGTCCCACCGTCTCATATACGCTTGCGGTCCAACCTAGCCACACCTGTCGCCATCCAAGCCCATCATCAAAATCGGCCTCGATTTTAAGAGAACAATTAAGGCACTTTGAAGACAAAAAATTCGACCCCGTAAATGACGCGTCAATAGACCACTTGTAATAGGCTCCACTTGCCACGTAATCGCTTGCATTGCTAGTGGGCAAAGAAATGAACGCCATCGCGCCTAAAACCGACGCTATAAGTATCCTTTTGAACCGTTTTATTATTGAATTCATGTTCTGCCTTTTATTATTAGTAGTCTTGCTTTTATCTTCCAGGCAATCTTTGGTAAGGCATCGCGCCTGCCTATTTTTCTGCTAAAACGGATTTTGGCGAATGCATTTGCAACATTCGCGATATCGCCGACTCAATGACAATCACAGGCCTGAGTCAGGTTGATAGTACTTCCGCGAGGTGGGGTCGCATGCGGTTGTCAAGTCTCGAACTCTTGCGGTCACTTATGCAGCTAATCAAGAAATCATGAAAAACTGTTGTTTTACTTTGGCGCTCGAAAAAGCAGGTTAGAAACTAAAGGGAGGGCGATTAATTGTCAAGCTTATTGTCGCGGGCTTTTATAATCGTCCGGTTCTTTACCACTTGATTTGTCAGGTTTTATAGTGCCCTTCCACAGGGGGGTAGACGATGGGCTGGACAGCATTCATGCAGGAGCAACGCAAGATGCGATTTGAAGAGGCGTATAAAAAAGGTGTACACAGAAGCGCTTAAGCCAGCGCGAAGCGGCTGAGATCCTTGGTGTATGTAACCGCACTTTTCGGCGGTAGGTGCTTCGTTTCGAGGGCGACGGGGTAGAAGGATTGATAGACAATCGCTTAAGTCAAGCCTCCCATCGACGCGCGCCGGTAGACGACGTCATCGCGCTCACCACGTTGTATACCACTCGGTATCACGGCTGGAATGTGCGGCACTTTTACGAGCGCTAATCCTTACCATGACAGCCACAATAGCTGTTGATTTGTGGATGTCCCTTAATCCATTCAGGTGATAAAGTTCCGATTTTTTCTTCATTGCGGTTCCTCCGTAGAAAACAAACGTCCGGCGTCAGGCGCGCCTGCTTGCGGGCGTCGCTTGCACGCCGTGGTTAGCTGACTCTCTAATACGTGACAGACGTTCCATGTGCGCACCGATTCTAAGAAACACGATGAACACGACACCCACTGAAGCAAGGAGTCGCATCATGTCGTAGATGCGTGAGGACTGGAGCCAGGGTAGCCACCCTACCGAGTCGTTAGAAACAGTGCCTTGAATCAGTAGCCACGCAGGCAAAGTTGTGAAGAGATGAAACACGCCCCAAATCACGATCACCGTGACAATGGTGACTGGAATCGAGAGGCAGGTGAAATCAACGAAAAAGTTCTTTCGCGGATCAACCCGGCATTTTCTGAGGCAAGAGTTGACACCGGTAATGCAGATAATTACCAGCAGA
>JANPPH010000172.1:0-4059 GCA_031428395.1 Gammaproteobacteria bacterium | reverse complement strand
GGTTTGGCCGTAGCCAATTCATTGTCGGCTATTCTAAATGGGGCGCGCCAAGTGGAGTGCACCATCAACGGCTTGGGCGAGCGCGCGGGCAACGCAGCACTGGAGGAAATCGTCATGGCGGTGCGTACGCGCAAAGACGTCTTTCCGTGTGAGTTGAATATCGATACTACGCAAATTGTGCATTGCAGTCGTTTAGTGTCAAGCATTACAGGTTTCCCAGTACAGCCGAACAAAGCCATTGTTGGTGCCAATGCCTTTTCGCATGAATCTGGCATTCACCAAGATGGTGTACTCAAAAATCGCGAGACCTACGAAATCATGCGTGCTGAGGATGTGGGGTGGAGCGCCAATCGCATGGTGTTGGGCAAACATTCGGGGCGTAACGCATTGCGTACGCGTTTGAAAGAGCTCGGTATTGAATTCAGTACCGAGGAAGAATTAAACAGCACCTTTGCTTTGTTTAAAGAGCTCGCGGATAAGAAGCACGAAATCTTTGATGATGATTTACAGGCCTTAGTCACGGATGCAAATTTGGTTGCCGAGAATGAGCGCATTAAGCTTGTGTCACTAAAAGTTTGTTCTGAAACCGGCGAAACGCCTGTTGCAGTCGTGGCGTTGTCAATCAATGGTGAAGAAAGACGCGAGACCGCACGGGGTGATGGACCTGTCGATGCGTGTTTTAAAGCCATTGAAGCGATAGTGCAAAGTGGGACGCAACTACAGCTATATTCAGTCAATAGCATTACCAGTGGCACCGACTCGCAAGGCGAGGTGACGGTGCGGGTGGCGAAGGGGGGACGCATCGTAAACGGTCAAGGCGCGCATACGGACATCGTTATCGCGTCTGCAAAAGCGTATATACATGCGTTGAACAAGATCACAGCGCCTGTTGAACGCACCCATCCGCAACTGTAGCAGTATGGACAATGCAACGCGTCTTGCTTATCTAGAGACTATGGGAGTGCAAGCGTGGGTACGGCGCGACAGTGCTGTGGTACAAACTACCGCTGTCGCGCCTCCGGTGTCGATTTCGACACTGCTTGACTGGCCAACCTTGGAAAGGCAAGTTCCTGTCTGCACACTTTGTGAGTTACATAAGGGGCGCACCAAAACTGTTTTGGGGTGTGGCGATCGTGACGCCGATTGGATGTTGATTGGCGAAGGCCCAGGTGATGAAGAGGATCGCCAAGGCGAGCCGTTTGTCGGCCCCGCAGGTAAACTGTTAAATGAAATGCTGCGCGCTATGGGCTTGCAGCGCGACAACGTTTATATCGGCAATATTGTAAAATGTCGGCCCCCCAACAATCGCGATCCCCGGCCGCAAGAGGTCATGCAATGTGAGCCATACTTGTCGGCTCAAATTGCATTGGTTAAGCCAAAAATTATTCTCGCCTTAGGCCGGATCGCCGCGCAAAATTTGTTGAAAACTGACCAGCCTATAGGCCAACTGCGAGGCAAAGTTTTTAGCTATCCAGGCGGCGCGATACCAGTTGTTGTGACGTATCATCCCGCCTATTTATTGCGTTCGCCGCTGGAGAAACGCAAGGCGTGGCAAGATCTTCAAGTGGCAATGACTATTTACCGGTCATCCGTGAATAGCTAAGCTTGATAGAGCGAGCTGGCTGACGTCGCGTGGTTTTTGCGAGGTGAGTACCCGATGAGACAATTCGATGATCCTGTTGTGCACGCTGAGGATGCGACGTTGCGTGCTATGACGTTAAGCGATTTGGCTCAGGTTATGAAAATCGAACGTCGCTCTTATCCATTTCCTTGGACGCAAGGTATATTCCAAGACTGCATGCGGGTGGGCTATCGCTGCTTGGTGATGGAGTTTCTGGGCGAGATACACGCGTATGGAATTGCATCGGTGTCTGTCCAGGAAGGTCATATCATGAATATTTGCGTGCAACCTGATGCGCGTGGTGCCGGCTTAGGGCGCAAGCTGCTCCAAGCATTGATGGATTATGCGCAGGAACAGCAAGCGGATACGATTTTTTTGGAGGTTCGACCTTCAAACAAATCCGCTATCAGACTATATCGGGACATGGGCTTTAACGAGATCGGCGTACGTAAGGATTATTATCCGGCAGAGCAGGGGCGTGAAGATGCGTTGGTGTTCGCTTGTCATTTGCCCATTGATTTAGCTTAATTTTGCACCCCATTTTTAACCCAGATTTTCCAATAGGCTCGTAGCGAGGGTGCGCAAGGTGCTGAAGAGGGGCGAGAAAAGACGAAAAACAGGCGGAGGCGTAGTCACTCTACGGTGACAGACTGCTTTTCTTCTTTTCTCGCGCAGATTCAGTGCGTTGTGCAGCCGCAGTAGAGCCTAATGGAAAATCTGGGTTTAACCCAAATTCTCTATTCGTTCGCTGAAAACACCCTGGATGGCGCAGTTATTGCTATCAAATTAAAGGTTGTTTCTACTATTTTCTGCGAATAAATGGAGGAATTTGTGACCTTATCCATTAATGAGAACGATTTAACCTTGGCCCACAACGGGCGTGCGCGGACTGAAGCGAACCCAAAACACGTTGATAGCACCGTATTAGCGCCGAGCGGGGCGGTTTCTGTCGAACAAGACACTCTTCAAGTTAGTAGTACCGCCATGCACTTAGCGGCGCAAGAAACACGCCGCGCTGAAAACAGTGGTGTCATTCAATCGGCGGAGGAGGCGCAGTCGTTTGCTGACCTTATCGCAAAGTCGATAGCAGGTGACGGCCAAAAAGCGCTTGCCGCTTTTGCCAATCCCCTTAGTAAGGAACTGGTGAATCTTCTATAGCGCGATTTCAGCACGACGCAGCAACGATGGTGGCTCACACTCTATTGTAATGTTGAGCCCAGTACGTGGATGGCGAAAGCGTAGTTCGGCGGAATGGAGATGGTAGCCGGGATCGCCGGGTAAAACGTGTGAATCTGTGGCAGGAAGGCCACCCGCAAGATAAAGCGCGTCGCCCACCAGCGGGTAGCCTGCTGCTGCCAGGTGAATGCGAATCTGATGCGGTCGGCCCGTTGTAATGCGGACATCACAAAGAAAGGAATTTGGCCGGCGTTCGAGAACGGTCACCTGAGATAGTGAGGCCTTACCCGTTGGCGTCGCGGCATGCAGTGTGCCTAGCAACGCGTGAGGCACAGGGCCAATGGGCATGGATATTGTTAATTCGTCCCAAGCAGGAACTCCGCAGGCAAGGGCGCGATAGCGTTTGCCGACTTCTTTTGTGGACCACTGTCGCATCAAGCTTGTTCGGGCGTGGTGGTTTCGGGCACATAGAACCAGGCCCGACGTCCAACGTCCTAAACGATGCACAGGCGCGGCGTCGGGCGCATAAGCATGCACCTGATAAAGCAGCGTCGCTTGCAGAAAACTTGCGCCAGGAAGCGTCGGCAGACCTGCGGGCTTGGCTACGGCAAGCAAATCTTCGTCTTCATAAAGTACAGAAAATGCCGTGGGCGCGTCAGGCTCAATCCATGGCGGACGCTGCCAGACAAGTTCACATCCTCGGCGCAGGACGCTATCGGCATGCGCGGGTATGGTATCAATAAGCACATGACCTGACGCGATGCGTGCCGCCCATTCCTCCGCTGTGGAATGGCTATAGCGCTGGCTAAGATAAGCCAACGCTGTTTGGTTATCAGCATCGGCGCCGAGCCGTTCGCGGTATTCGTAGCCTTCATTAAGAGCCGTCTTTGCGGCAGGCAGTCGCGTTATTGCCTCGGCAAATTCTGCTGGGCTTTTTTCGTCGCTAGTCGAAGAGGGCTTGGGGGGTGCGTTAGGTTGCATTATTCTTCGAGTAAGACTGCCTTGGCGTCATTGATTTGTGCTGCTAAATAGTCCGAGCCGCCACGATCAGGGTGAATTTTTTGCATTAACCGACGGTGGGCGTCGCGTATTTCTGGGTCCGTTGCGTCGGCGCGCAGGCCGAGAATCGCCAGGGCCTCGTCGCGTGAGATGCGCGTACTTGAATTGGGAGCGTTGGACTGCCGCTGATTTTTTTGCCAATCATCACCATGTATCCGCTGCAAATAGGTTTCTAGCAAATTGGCAGACTGCGGATCTTTGAG
>JANPPH010000171.1:0-4529 GCA_031428395.1 Gammaproteobacteria bacterium | reverse complement strand
TTGCGTTACTCCGGCACTGCTCATGGCCACCCCTGACCAAAACAGCATTGAGATGCAAAGCGCCCTAAGTGATTGGCGGGCTGTGGTGTTGACCTGGTTCATTCGCTCACGGTTTGTTTCACTGCGCATAGACGTTCGAGCGGCTTTGCTAGGCCAGTCAAAGAACAACGCTCGATGCGACGTACGCTATTACTCCCAATTGGCATAGCCAGGAATGCGGACCTCGTCTTCATCATAATTGCCCTTGTCTGCGTTGGCGTGACATGCTTTGCATTGGCTGAAATTCTTCAAACCTGGGTTGTTTTTGAATACTTTTGCTGGGACTTCATCATGCCAGCGTTTGAAATATTTGGCGTCAGTAATACGCAAAGGAGTATCGCTGGCGGATAAGCCCGCTACGCTAGGAATTTTTCGACTTCGATCGCCAGCGCCGTCTGCAAGGAATGCGCTAATCGCTTGAGTTTCCGCGGCAGCCATCTCGGCATTCTCGTTGAAGTGCTTGTCCAATGTCGCCATTATTTTCTCCCAAGATCTTGCTGGCAGGAAGCGCGCGTCATAGGCGAAATGGCAAGCGCCGCACTCTTCTTGATACTTTTGCGCGACGTTGTTTTCGGCTTGGGCTATGGTGATGCTGTTGATACCCAGGCCAAGTACTAATACCATGGTTAAACTTAGTTTCACGTGACACTCCTTTGAATAATAAACGAACGACATTAAAAAATGTTAATTTGCATTGATATAAGTTAGATAATCGCCTTTCTCCTGCGGTGTACACTCCCTCCCAATAGTCCATTTACAGTTACGCGTGAGCCATTTTTCTATTTTCTTAATATCAGTTAGGCGTTCGCTATTTGCTGAAGGCGCCAGTGGATCGATAACTTTGTTGGTCGTTGCATGTTTGCCTTTGGCCCGCAAATCGTCGGTGTGGCAGGTGCTACAGCTGCGCTTTTCACCGCTTTTGACGTCAATATATGTTTTTGTCCAAAGTGCTTTGCCGGTATTGTGGTTGAAGGGCGTGGCGGATTGCGCTTGATATTGGCTTAGTAGCTCATCCAATGGTTTGGCTTGGCTGTAAGACGCTGAGCCGAGCAGGATATTCACTACAATCAACATCCAAATTCTTTTCATACGATGCTCCTTAATGGTTGTTTAAGCTTGTTCTTAGCGCTGAGCTTGGGACTACATGTTCGTCGCGTAAATCGGGTACGCGCATCGCGCCGTCTTGGAAGGTGCCTTGTTTGGCATCGACATGGCAGACTTCGCAGTTGGCTTTGCTTTTGATCTTTTTATTTTTCCACAAGTCATTGGGTAGTTCTTGGTGTTGCGCCTTCCAGTAAAGCGTCTCGCTAATGCGCAATGGGGACTGTGTGGCAGGCGTGGTCTTGGCGATTTTCCATGCTGTTTCGCTGATCTGACTTTCAGCCGCGTAACGATTGGCAAACTGACTTAATTCTGCAATCGTTGTTGAATCTAAACCTAAGTCATCTCCGAAATGTTGATCTTGTTGAGCAAGTAATTTTTGCCAGGAACGCGCAGGTAGAAGGCTTGGGTGATAAGCCAGGTGGCATTCGCTACAGGCTGCGTCCCAGGCGGTGTTGTGGGGTAGCGGCGCGGCCGTATAAGGCAGATAGGGTTTGTCGACGGTTTCCGACAGATACCCTTGGAAATAAACCGTTGCAGTGATGGCCGCAGTAAGCGCTAACATAATTCCAGTCAGCGCGTACATGGCGCTCGCAGGCCATTGGCGAAAGCCTTTTTTATAGCCATGCAACATGGGGCCAATCAAATTCTCTTTGTGCAAGAAGCTGGTGACTATTACACCGGCAATGTGGACGAAGACCAATAGCAGCATTGCCGTAGCTAAAATATCGTGTACTTCGTGAAAAAAATCGCCTTGTTCGAAGCTTAACCAGCCGGCAAGCGGACCATGGCGTTCTTCGCCGCCGAGGACCAAAAGGCCGCTGATGCCCACTGCTAAACTTAAAGTCAATAACGCAAACACCGCCCAGCCACCCGCAGGGTTATGGCCTGGAAAATGCTCAGGACGGCGGGTGATAAGGCGCTTTAAGTAATGAGTAACAGCATGCCAGCTATACGCAAAATTGCGAAACCGCGCGTAAATACCACCTTTAAAACCCCAAAAAATGCGGAAGGTGACTAGGCCAAGCATCAGATAGCCAGCATACGCATGAACATCGAGATATTGGCTGTCGCCTCTCGTTAGCCAGGCGACCAAAAAGGCAGTGGCTAAGAGCCAGTGAAATAGACGTGTTGGGATGTCCCATACAGCGAGTTTGCCAGTTTTCTTTTCCATTACCATTTGCCAACCTCGACAATTGTGTTCTCGCCTGTATCGCCCATCCCGGCTATAAGTGAAGCACGTGAACCGGTATGCCCAGCCTTATTGATGGCGTATGACCCGCTAAGGTTTTAGCCGCGGGGCTCCATTCTTTTACGCCCTGTGTAGCGATGATCCGTCTCTATTTGCTTGCGATATGGGGCAAGACTACAGCACACACCTGAAACGAAACTGAAAGTGAATGGCCTGGGAGGCATGCATGTAAAGCTGTAGTTAAGTGATAGAGGTTGATAGAATCGTTTTTTAATTTTAATTGATCTATAAATGCTGCCAAAACAGAGCCACCAATGGTGGGGCACCTACCAGCTGCCCGAAAATACTCAGGCCATTTGCAAAGTGGGGCCGATGCTGTTGTGCGTGCAACGTTTTGCCAAAGAGTGGCGAATTGGTTACCGCAGTAGCCGCGAGGAAGCTTTCGATGAGCAGGGACAACAGATCGTCGTCGGCAAGCCGCTGACCGAGTTTGACTCACAAAGTAGCGTGACGCGCTTCAGCGCGCGGCAGACCACAGATAGGTTGGTACTTGTTCCTGCTTTGGCCGATCGCGCCGTAGTGACTAGGCCAGAAGGTGCTTTTTTTATTCCACCGGGTGAAGAAACACTGCTGTTTGTGACGACACCTTTGTGGGCGCGCGTGGAAGTGGGTGAGCCGCTTAGAACGTTACAGGAAATGCCTATATTTCGGCCGTCTGACACGTGGTTTGGCCCGTCGAGCTTAGAGGGTGAATTGTGTTATGCCAGTCGTACGCATGGACACACTGATTTAGCAAAACTCTCCTTTCGTCCTCATCGTGCGATTACGCCGGTATCAATTCGCAATCTTAGCGAGGAAGCGTTGTTGCTTGAACGTATGAATTTACCCGTACCCTATCTGTCGCTGTTTTCCAGCGAGAATGACTATTTGTGGACGCAGGCAGTAACGTTTACCCGCGAGAAGGGTGGCGACGTGGTCTCACTGAAATTCGACAAGCAGCCACCTAGAGAAGCAGTTAGCCCGACATTGTTGAGTGGCCCGCGCAAAGAAGCCGACCGAAATCTTATTGTTCGCGCTTTCGGCGCGTTGTTTTCTTCATAGCGATGAACGAGATTAGTCAGTGGTTAGGTGACTTATTTGCGGGTGAGCAATTGCTGACGTTTATTCGTGCCGCAATGTTGGTAATTGGCGGTATCCTCGTCGCGCGGCTTGTTAGTGTCGCGTTAGTGCGTTTGTTTCAACGCCATCTCGACGCCCAGCAACGCATGCTACTTGCCAAAACAAGTCACTATCTTCTACTAGCGCTATTTTTCATTTCAGCGATCAACGAGCTGGGCTTTAATCTGAGCGTACTGCTCGGCGCTGCGGGTATCCTCACCGTGGCCATTGGCTTTGCGTCGCAAACGTCAGCGTCAAATTTGATCAGCGGACTTTTTTTGATTGCAGAGCGCCCGTTTGGCATTGGCGATGTTATTCAAATCGGCAAAACACAAGGAGAAGTGCTAACGATTGGGCTGCTGTCTATACAGCTGAGAACCTTTGATAATCTCTTTATTCGTATACCCAATGAAGCGGTTATTAAAGCCGAAATTACCAACATGAGTCGCTTTCCCATTCGCCGCGTAGATCTTAGCTTCAGCGTCGCATACAAAGAAGACATCGCTAAAGTACAGCAACTACTGTTGAACGTCGCTGATCGTAACCCTTTGTGTTTGATCGAACCGAAGCCTTTATTTATTTTGCGAGGTTTCGATTCAGCTTCACAGTTGCAATTTTCAGTCTGGGGTAAGAGCGAAAACTTTCTGGATCTGAAGAACAGCATACAAATCGAAATTAAGGCCGCGTTTGAGGCCAATCATATCGAAATGCCGTCCCCGCAATTAACGGTATATTCCGGAGGATCTACACAGCCTTTCGCCGTAATAGTTACTGCGGAGAATGCGCAATCCGTCGAGAAGGAGAAGTAGCGGCGGGCTTAGCTTTAGATTGTGTGCTCGCATTTCCATATTTACTTAGCCCAGATTTTCCAATAGCCTCGTAGCGAGGGTGCGCAAGGTACTGAAGATGGGCGAGAAAAGATGAAAAACAGTCGGAGGCGTAGTCACTCTACGGTGACAGACTGTTTTTCATCTTTTCTCGCGCAGATTCAGTGCGTTGTGCGGCCGCAGTAGAGTGCTAATGGAAAATCTGGGCTTAG
>JANPPH010000170.1:0-1548 GCA_031428395.1 Gammaproteobacteria bacterium | reverse complement strand
CTTGGGTCTGGCCCGGTGCGTGGTTTCGCCGTGGTCTTGTGTATTGGTATTTTGACCTCGATGTTTAGCGCGGTCATGGTATCTCGATCCATTGTGAATTTGTATTATGGTCGGCGGCGTAAAATCGCCAAGCTGGCAATTGGTTAAGGGGTAGCGCGCATCATGGAATTATTCCGAATAAAAAAAGACATCCCGTTCATGAGCTATGCGCGTTTGACGACCACCATTTCGGCCGTTACGTTCATACTCGCTGTGCTTTTTCTCGCCGTCAAGGGTTTGAACCTAGGCGTCGATTTCACGGGTGGCACGGTGATGGAAGTCAGCTACCCGCATGCCGCCGATATCCATAAAATCCGCGAAACCCTGAGTACTATTAAGCTTAATGAAGCGACGGTGCAGAACTTTGGCACGACCCGCGATATATTAATTCGCCTGCCTGCGAAACACGGTGATGCCAAGACGAATTTAAGTGACAGTGTCATGTCAGCCTTACGTCAACAAGATCCAAGTGTAGAGTTGAAGCGGGTCGAGTTTGTCGGGCCGCAAGTGGGCGAGGAAATGTTTACCAACGGTGGTCTAGCGCTGCTGATGGTTGTGGCCGGTATAATGATCTATCTCGCCATACGTTTCGAATGGCGTTTTGCGGTCGCTGCGATCATTGCTAACTTGCATGACATCGTGATTATTCTCGGCTTTTTCGCCTTTTTTCAGTGGGAATTCTCACTGACCGTTCTTGCTGCCGTGCTCGCGATTTTGGGTTACTCGGTTAACGAATCGGTAGTCGTGTTTGATCGAGTGCGCGAAAATTTCCGTAAAATGCGCAAGGCCTCGGTTCCTGAAGTGCTAAACAACGCCATTACACGCACCATGTCGCGCACCATCATGACCCATGCCATGACCCAAACAATGGTCTGCTCCATGTTGTTTTTCGGCGGCGAAGTTCTGTACTATTTCGCCCTCGCGCTCACCATTGGCATTTTGTTTGGTATTTACTCCTCCGTGCTAGTGGCCACACCCATTGTGTTGTGGCTTGGTGTTTCCCGCGAACACATTGTGGCGCCCGTTAAAAAAGAAGGCGTGGACGATAGGCCTTAAGGAGCAAGCAAGAGTAACTTGAACAATTGGCCGCTTGCGCCGGGCGGGATACCCCAGTGCGGTGAGCGCAGGGATGCGCAAGAGCCGCCAGACGAGATGCCAGGCCAGGCGTCAAACGCGCCGCGTAGTGAACTACGCAAGCATTTGACAACGCCGCATGGCGCTCGTAGGCAAGATGGACAATGTTCAAGTTATTCTTGCTTGGCGACTAAGCGCTGGCCAATCTAAAATGGCGTAGCTTTTTGATGCCCGAATCAAGCCTCGCCAAAATTTTTGCCAAAGGGTACTTAGGTGCTTGCGGAAAGCCCATAGAGCTTTAGAGTAATTGGTCTGCGCGCTACCTTGGATAGGCAAAGGGGCTATCATTGTGCTTAACCCAGATTCAGTGTTTTGCGCGGCCGCAGTAGAGCGCTAACGGAAAATCTGGCGTTAAGGTGTCCGCTAACTAATAAC
>JANPPH010000169.1:0-4733 GCA_031428395.1 Gammaproteobacteria bacterium | reverse complement strand
GGTGCCCCTGCGGGCCTGATCCTCACTGCCTTCCAGTGCTCGGCAGCCTCTACGGGGTGCAAGGAAAAAGGCAAGAAAAACTAACTAATTTAACCCAGATTTTTCATTAGCCTCGTAGCGAGGGTGCGCAAGGTGCTGAAGAGGGGCGAGAAATGAAGAAAAACACTCAGAGGCGTAGTCACTCTACGGTGACAGACTGTTTTTCTTCTTTTCTGGCGCAGATTCAGTGCATAGTGCGGCCGCAGTAGAGGGCTAATGGAAAATCTGGGTTTAATCGGGCTTACATCCGAAGGCGAGTTACTTTTCTTTGTGTGCGGCACAAAGAATATTATGTATAGATAGTTTTGCCCATTGCTACCAATACGTTGCGTGCACTGTCCACGCCGCTGCGCACTGCGCCCTCTAAGGTTGCCGGATAGCCTGTGTTGGTGTAGTCACCCGCGAGCCAGAGGCCACGCACGGGCGTTGTGGTCGGGGGTCGATGGCTATTTATGTCAACGCTACAAGAAAACGTAGCGCGTTTTTCGCGGATCACGTAACGATCTTCGGGTTGCGGCCAATGGGGATTAATAGCCGCAATTTCCTTGACGACACTATTCAACAACTCTTCATTGCGCATAGTCATATGCGGTCCAGGTCCACTAATTACTACAGTGATATATCCGGGCTTATTGTAGTGGCTGTGATCGAATAGCCAATGCGTGTGACTGCCGATAAGTCCAAGCATGGGTCGATTAAGCGATGTGCTAGGTGCATACTTCAGATAGACCGTGCAGATGGGTTCGTAGCTAAATTGTGTAAGTTGTTTGCTTAGTGAGTCGAGTTCAGCGTGCGCGGCGAGTAGACGCTGGCATGCTACCGGTGTGACAGCGAGAATGACATGTTCTGCGTCTATATCGCTCTCGGCTAACCGTATGCCCGTGATGGACGAATCACGCACATGCAAACCCTTAACGCGCTTGCCGACTTCGATGTGACCACCGTGTTGTTCAATGAATTGTTGGGCAGGAAGAGGGAATACATCGCCTAAGGGCACTCGCGTAAACAACAAATCGGCATCCCTACGACGCTGGCTAAACGTGTCGCCTAAAACTCGCAGAAACACTTGTGCGGAGGCATACGCGATAGGCGTATTGAGCGCCGCAAGACACAACGGCTCCCACAAAGCGCGCGTAACGCTCAGCGGTTGATGATGTTGAAGTAACCATTCCTTGACCGGCAAGTCATGTTTAAGCGTGAAACCACCTAGCGCTAAATTGATGCAAAAACGAATCGCCGCGAAACGTTCACCCAGCGAGAAGCCTTGAGCAGTAAGCAGTCCAACTAGAAGATGTAAGGGCGCCGGGAGCACACTCAGTGTGCGCAAAATGATGGTGTCATTCTGCAACGACTGCATTTGCAGGCTTAACACGTGACGATCAAGCACCTTGCATTCTGGCACGCCAATTAACGTGAGTAAGCGCAGAATTTCACGGTAAGCACCCAGCAGCAAGTGTTGGCCATTATCGATGAGGTTGTTGCCTTCGCCAACGCTGCGCGCACGCCCGCCCAATGTTTGACTGGCCTCATATAAGGTGATGGGTACACCGTGATGTGTCAGCTCAATTGCGGCGGCTAGCCCCGCCCAGCCTCCACCGACAATAACGACGGGTTTCATGTGCGTGAGGACGTCAGTGGCAATGTTTCTTCTCACGCCGGTTTGTGCGCCACGCAATCCATAGCTTGCGTATCGGCGTGAGCGCGATCCGCTGCGTGAGGACTTGGTAGTCGGCTTTGCCTATCTCAGTGAGTAAGGTTTGATAAATGGCCGCCATGATGATGCCACTGCGCTGGCGATAGCGATCGACATCGGCTAAGTGTGAAAAGGCGAGGGAGTAATATTCTTGTGCGCGTTGGGCTTGGAATTGCAGCAGGTGCCGGACATTGTCGGTCATGCGTTTTTGCGCGATATCGTCGCTTGTAACGTTAAAGCGGGCCATTTCGTCTGCCGGTATGTATAACCTGCCACGCTGTATGTCTTCGCCTATATCACGCAAAATGTTCGTCAACTGAAACGCCATCCCCAGCTCATGCGCATACTTTAAAGTTTCTTTATTTTCATAGCCGAAAATCTCCACCGACATAATGCCTACCATGCTGGCTACGCGATGACAGTAGAGGCTCAGTTCTTTAAAAGAAGGGTAGGAGTTATAATCGAGATCCATCTCCATGCCGTCGATGATTTCTAGAAAATGTTCAGCAGGTAGATTGAAATGTTTAATCGGTTCGGCTAACGCTTTGGTCACTGGGTGCTGTGGCGCGCCAGCAAAAAGCCGGTGAATCTCATCGCGCCACCAATGCAGTTTGACGCGTGCCACCGCCACATCTAAACACTCATCGACAACATCATCCACTTCACGGCAAAAGGCATACAAGGCCGTCATCGCGCGACGTTGATTGTCAGGCAGAAACAAAAAACTGTAATAAAAGCTCGAACCGCTTTGCGCCGCTTTTTGTTGGCAGTATTCCTGGGGAAGCATAAAGGGTGCGCTCGTCAGTGATTCAAAAGTGATTATATCTTACTAAGCACCAGCGATACCAAACCACATTCTGCGGCGTCTAACGTCTGAGCGTTGCACGCCAGATAATGCCTAACCAATCGCGGTGGCGCAAACGCGGTCGCGCAAAAACACTCGTGTCTTGACGTTTGAGTGCCTCCAAAACGGCTAAGCCGCCTTGCGCAGTCAGACGCAACTCTATGCCGAGACGGCCAGAAAGGGCTTGTGCCAGGGGCAGGCCAGAGCGCAAGAGTGCCGCGGCTCGATCGATCTGAAAATTGATAAAGCGCCGCATCGCCGCATCACTTAGGGTGTTGGCAAAGTGCGATTCATCAATACCAAATTGCGCCATCTCATCCATGGGCAGGTAAATACGCTTGTTTTCGGTATAATCTTGCTCAATGTCTTGCAAAAAATTGATCACTTGCAAAGCGCTGCAAATCGCATCTGACCAGACCAGTTGTTGTGGTGTGGTCTCTTTATAAAGATGGAGTAACAAGCGGCCGATGGGGTTGGCAGAATAGCGGCAATACCTTAACACCTCATCCCAATTCGCATAGCGTGTTGTGGTCACATCCATACGAAAGGCGGTGAGTAGGTCATAAAATAGTTGCATGGGTAGTTCATGCTGTTTGATGGCATCAGCGAGGGCGATAAAAATGGGATCGTCGTCGCGCTGATTGGCTGCAATACGATCGAGTTTCGTTGCATAGGCATCAAGCTGCGACAAGCGAATGTCTGGCGCAAGTTCACCTTCGTCAGCAAAATCGTCGGCGCTGCGAGCAAAGGCATAAATGGCGACGATCGGACGGCGCATGCGCTTGGGCACCAATATCGACGCCACTGGAAAATTTTCGTAATGGCCACGGGCGATTTGCAGACAGTGGCTATAGGCTGCGGCAACGGTTTTTGAGTGGTTCATGGGGATATATCAACAAATGCAGTAATAAAATGGAAGTTTTAACAATTCCGCGCTATGTTTTCCAGGTGCTGCCGCTGTAATGCTAACGGCGTACTCACTCACTGGCCCAATCATAGCACGGCACTCGAATATTCTGGTTTGCTTGGTCTGAGGCGAATAGGATTCAAGGACGGGAAAAAAGGGAGCAAAACAAATGGAATTGAAATTAAGTACCAATTTAGTTTGGCATCGCGGGACGGTGACACGTCACCACAGAGAGGAGCGATCGGGTTATCGCGGTGCGGTGCTTTGGTTTACAGGCCTGTCTGGCTCGGGCAAATCGACTCTCGCACACGCGGTAGAGCAGCGTCTGTTCCTGGAGGAGTATCGAAGTTTTGTGCTCGATGGTGATAATATGCGCCAGGGATTGTGTGCTGATCTGGGGTTTTCTCTCGAAGATCGTACCGAGAATATTCGCCGTATTGGCGAAGTGGCGAAGTTGTTTGCCGAAGCTGGGATTATTGTCTTAACTGCATTTATTTCCCCTCTGCAAGCCGATCGTGAGCGGGTGCGTAAACTGCTGGCCGAGGGCGATTTTTTTGAAATTTACTGCGCTTGCCCCATCGAGGTGTGCGAACAACGTGATGTTAAAGGTTTGTATAAGAAGGCGCGCGCGGGTGATATCAAAGAATTTACCGGTATTTCATCGCCTTATGAACCCCCTGGCGCGCCGGAGCTTGAACTCGATAGTGGACTTATGTCGATCGAAGATAGTGTTGAACGGGTGATGGATTTACTGATTGCCAAGGGCGTCATTCCCATGCCCTCCCGTATGTGCTGTTGAGGAAAAAAAGTGATTAAACCCAGATTTCCCATTAGCCTCGTAGCGAGGGTGCGTAAGGTACTGAAGATGGGCGAGAAAAGATGAAAAACAGTCGGAGGCGTAGTCACTCTACGGTGACAGACTGTTTTTCTTCTTTTCTCGCGCAGATTCAGTGCATTGTGCGGCCGCAGTAGAGTGCTAATGGAAAATCTGGGTTAAATGCGGTTATCCATAGATTTTGATTATCGACTTTATCGTCTGGCGGCTTTGTGCTGGATGGCTTTGTTGTTTTATCTTTCATCACAAACTAGTTTGCCGGTGCCGGGTCTTTTTTCTGGTCAAGACAAAATTATTCATGCGGCTTTTTACGCAGTCCTCGGCTTTTTTATCGGTCGCGGACTGTCGCCTTGGCGAGGTGGCTTATCCTGGGCGCAAATTGGCGTAGTCACCTTGTTGGTAGCGCTTTACGGCG
>JANPPH010000168.1:0-4810 GCA_031428395.1 Gammaproteobacteria bacterium | reverse complement strand
GCCTTACATTTGATGCGCTTTTTCCCGTGAAACTTTCGGGTAACGGTAAGCCATGCGAACGTCGCCCCTTTGCCGCGACGGACATCCTTCGCGCCTTGCAACATGAAGCGCTTGTCGTCGCTTTTGCGGCGGCAAAGATTGTACAGGGTGAACAACTCGCGACCATCGATCAAGAGCGCTTAGCCGTCGCGGTGGAGCGAATACGCGCCACGGTGGGGATGGTGAGCCATGGATAATCTTTCATCCATTGAGCGCGGGCAATCGGTTCTTGATTCCATGGCGCAACAGGCCAACGCTAGTCAGACCGAAAGCCTATCCGATGCGGTGATCCGGCTTGCACGCCTTCACCCTCTTGAATACGAGCATGTGCGCGAAGCCGAAGCACAACGGCTAGGTGCGCGTGTTGCTGTATTGGACAAGCAAGTGGGCACCGCTCGACGTGGAGAACAAACCGACGGTGGTAAGGCCACGATGTTTCCAAGTGTGACGCCGTGGCCTGATCCAGTGGACGGTGTGGCGCTACTCGATGAAATACTCGCTACTATGAAGCGGTTTATCATCTGCGAATCAGAGACCGCTATCGCGGCAACGCTTTGGTGTGCCTTCACTTGGTATGTGGATGTTGTACAGGTAGCACCGTTGGCCGTGATTACTGCCCCCGAAAAACGCTGTGGTAAGTCGCAGCTTCTCACGCTGATTGGGCGGCTTTCGCGCCGTCCGTTGGTGGCATCCAACATTTCGTCGTCGGCAATGTTCCGTGTTATCGAAGCGCACGCGCCGACATTGTTGATTGACGAAGCGGACAGTTTTTTCAAGGAGAATGAAGAGCTGCGCGGCGTCATCAATTCAGGGCACACACGCCAGTCAGCGTATGTTATTCGCAACGTGGGTGACGACCACGAACCGCGCCAATTTTCGACGTGGGGAGCTAAGGCGATATCGGGCATTGGCCACTTGTCCGAAACCATGATGGATCGAGCTGTAATTCTGGAGCTGCGGAGAAAGTTACCGACGGAATCCGTTCAACGACTGCGACACGCCGAGCCGCGATTGTTTACCACTCTTGCGGCAAAGCTTGCACGATTTGCAGAGGATGGCGCGGCAACGATTGAGCGAGCGCGCCCAACACTACCCGAAGCACTGAACGACCGCGCCCAAGACAATTGGGAACCGTTGCTTGCGATAGCTGACTACGCGGGCGGTGAGTGGCCACACCTTGCCCGGTCTACTGCGTTAAAGCTTTCAGGCGTTGAACAAGAGGCGGTTTCGTTGTCGGCGGAATTGCTGGCAGACATCAAGGAAGTGTTCGAACAAAAACAAGTTAGCCGGATGTTCGTGTCTGATTTACTCGCAACCCTTGTGTCAGACGACTTGAAATCATGGGCGACTTACAACCGGGGGCGACCGATGTCACCAAAACAGCTTGCGCGGCGGCTGGGTGAATATGGCATATCAAGCAAACAAATCCGAATGGGTTACGACAACAAAAAGGGTTACGAGCTTGACGGTTTTCTCGATGCGTTTGATCGATACCTTACTTCATCGCCAGATACCCCCCTTCCACCCGAAACATCGATACAAAGCGAGCCAAACCCAATAGGGGCACGGCTTTTAGGCGTTTCGGAAGATGCGAAACGTTTCGCTACGATAGGCCTATCAGAAACGCCGGAAGCCGCGCCGTTGGTGGATTGTTTCGATGTTTCGGCTGCAAAGGGGGTATCGGCGACGAACAGAGTAGAGGTGGAAATATGAATTCAGCAATGATCGTTCAACAAGCAGCACTTGATGGCGTGACTATTGTTCTTGGTTCAACAGGCGCGCTCAAGGCCAACGGTGATGAAGTAGCGGTTAGTCGGTGGCTGCCTAAAATCCGCGCAAACAAGCGCGACATTATGGCGTTCTTGAGGCGTGCGGTAAATCTCATCACACCCGAGGACGAAACCGCGATTTGTGCATGGCTTGCGCATATCGAAGAATCAGACCCCGGCATTATCTCGGAAGTGTTGAACAAGTGCCGCGCCGAACCTAAAGCGCGTGATTATTTTCTATGGCGAGCGTGTGAAGTGCCATGCTCTAAGCGGACAGGCGGGCGTGACACGTGTCCAGGTGGCTAGAGTGTGGCGGCCAATTTTTACCCTATTAAAAACACGATGCGGTTAAAGTTAATGGCTGATACAGACTGATGGCGATAGCCGATGTAGTTCGTTCCGCGCGCGTGCGCGAGGGAGTTGCCTGCATTAACAGGAATAGCACGAGCAAAAATTGACTAAAAAAACCCGCTGTATTAACAGTTAGAACAGCGGGAAGATCGACTAAAAAACACCTGTTGCATTAACAACGATAGCAACGGGGAAAGCGGCTGTAGGGCAACACTGTCTAAGTTGGCAACCATTAATCAAATTTGCTTACACAGTGCTTACACGTTGGTTGTAAAACCTAACCAGAGATGAAGTGAAATATTGTAACTAATTGATTTAATTGGTGGGCCGTCTGCGACTCGAACGCAGGACCAACGGATTAAAAGTCCGCTGCTCTACCGACTGAGCTAACGGCCCATCGTGGACAAAAGCGCGTACAGCGCTTAGCAAAAAGCGGACTGCAAAAAAGGTGGAATCATACCCGCCACAGGTGAAATTGGCAACGCTTAAATTCGATATTCCCTATGTTACTCAACGTAGACGGCAGGATCGGGAATGCCGAGTGCTTGGAATCCGGCCATGCGTAAAGAACACGAGTCGCATTTGCCGCAGGCACGGCCTTGCGGGTCAGCGGCATAGCAAGATACTGTCGTTGCATAGTCTAAACCCAAACGCAGACCGGCACGGATAATTTCCGCTTTAGTTAGCTTGATTAATGGCGTTTGAACTTTGAACAGCTTACCTGAGGCCCCTGCTTTAGTCCCGAGATTAGCAAGATGTTCAAAGGCAGTAATAAATTCTGGACGGCAGTCGGGGTAACCGGAGTAATCCACTGCATTAACACCGATAAAAATGTCGCTGGCCTCTATGACCTCGGCCCACCCTAGCGCGAGCGCTAGGAACACGGTATTGCGCGCAGGCACGTACGTGACCGGTACCCCAGGGCCGTTAGCCTGTGGAATGGGTATTAAAGGGTCCGTCAGCGCGGAGCCCCCTATAGCACCTAAGTCTAGTTTAATAATTTTATGCTCAATCGCACCTAAATCGCGAGCCACCCGTTCGGCCGCTCGCAGTTCAGAACGATGACGTTGGCCGTAGTCAAAACTCAGCGCATAACAGTGGAAACCTTGCGACTTCGCAATAGCCAGGGCGGTAGTCGAATCTAAACCGCCGGAAACGAGTACGACGGCTTTAGGGGGTGGGTTTGGCATGGCTGTCATTTCACTTAATGTCCGGGCACATCGCCCCATAAAATTTTATGTAACTGTATTTGCATGCGCACTGACAAATTATCTTCTAAGATCCAATTCGCCAAGGTCGCAGCGGGAAGTTGTTGGTAACTGGGCGAGAAAAGCACCTCGCAGCGAGCGGTCAAATCATACTTTTCGATCTGATCTTTAGCCCATGCATAGTCTGCAGCATCGCACACTACAAACTTGATTTGGTCATGACGCTTTAGGTGCTCTAAATTACTCATTAAATTCCTTGCTGATTCACCTGAAGCCGGCGTTTTGAGATCCAGCACTGTGACCACGCGCGGATCGACTTGCGAGATATCTAAAGCACCGCTGGTTTCCAACGACACCTCGTAACCCTTATCGCATAGCGCGCTCAGAAGTGCGAGACAAGACTTTTGCGCCAAAGGCTCGCCGCCGGTCACGGTGATATAACGTGGCTTATACGCCTCTGCGCGTTGCACGACCTCGGCTAAACGCATTCCTTCGCCGCCGTAAAACGCGTACGCCGTATCGCAATAGTGGCAACGCAATGGGCAACCAGTTAGACGGATAAAGACGGTAGGGAGGCCGACAGTGCGAGTTTCACCTTGCAGTGAATGAAAAATTTCGGTAATGCGTAACCGAGGCTCGCTGTTCACGGAGACCTTAGAGCTAAGCTGCGACGCAAATGGACTGTAATCAGGCTTTGAATGCTGATCTTAGCGCCCTTCACTGGTCATTTTATCCAGCCGATTATTGGCTAGCCGTGCAGCGCTTGAACTAGGAAAACGAGTTACCACTGCAGTAAGCATATTGCGCGCTTGCGTCCAATCGCTCAATTCATAATAGGCGAAACCTAGCTTCAAAATTGCATCAGCAAGTTTGGGGCTTGAAGGATACTTGTCGATAAGCTTACGAAATTCATTGATCGCTATTTGAAAATGGCGTGAAACATAATGCGCTTCACTCAGCCAGTACTGTGCATTTGCCGCGTACTGTCCGTTAGGATAACGGCTAAGGAACTGAGTAAACTCCTGAATAGCTTGTTCATAGCGTCCATCCTTGAGCACGTTGAATGCCTGCTCATAGGCCTGGCGCTCACCGCTATTTTGAGCTTCCGGCGGCGCTTCCGTTGCTGCACTGCCAGGGGAGGACTGCGGCGCTGATACACCCGTGCCTTCCATTTGCTTTAAACGCCGATCTATGTCTAGATAAAGGTCGCGTTGACGATCTTTAATACCCCGTAGCTCGTGCGCTTGTACGTCCGCTTCGCCACGTAGTTTCTGAACCTCGGTTTGCAGACTGTCTAGTTGCCTCATTATTTCGAGCAAGGGTTGATTATCTGTCGCACGCTCTTGTCTCGTGATCCGCTCTTCCGCGGCGGGAAGTCGTGGCTTGGCCGTCCCACTAGTAGCAGGCGCAGCTGGTTGCGATACTCCTCCGGGAGGATGCAGC
>JANPPH010000167.1:0-6023 GCA_031428395.1 Gammaproteobacteria bacterium | reverse complement strand
CACCCAACAAAGCGGTGCTGGCTGAATATAAGCGTTTGCAACGCGAAGAAGCCGAGTTGGCGGCGGGCCTTGAGGGACTCAAAGACCTGCCCGCGCAAACACTTGATGGCATATCCATGCCTGTTTACGCTAACACCGGTTTGATTTCCGATATTACCCCGGCTCTAAATAGTGGTGCGGAGGGCATTGGCTTGCACCGGACTGAATTTCCATTCATGGTGCGCGACTCTTTCCCAGGCGAAGACGAGCAGCGGCGCATTTATCGGATGGTGCTCGAGGCGTTTGCGCCGCGCCAGGTCACATTGCGGACCCTCGATATTGGCGGCGACAAAAGTCTTTCTTACTTTCCGATTGCCGAAGAAAATCCGTTTCTTGGCTGGCGCGGTATCCGTGTCACCTTGGATCATCCTGAAATATTTCTAGTGCAGCTACGCGCCATGTTACGCGCAAGCATCGGGTTGGATAATTTACAAATTCTGTTGCCGATGGTGAGCAGTGTCTCGGAGCTCGACGAAGCGATACGATTAATCGAGCGAGCCTACCATGAGTTGCGGGAGGAAGGCGAAGACAAGCTTGCACGGCCAAAAATTGGCATGATGATAGAAGTGCCGTCGACGGTTTATCAAATGCCATTGTTGTCTAAGCGGGTAGATTTTTTCTCGGTGGGCACGAACGATTTGACTCAGTATTTACTTGCGGTTGATCGCAACAATCCACAAGTTGCGCGGCTTTATGATTCGCTGCATCCCGCCGTCTTGCAAGCTATTATTCAGGCTACCGAGGGTGCTCATAAGAGCAATAAGCCAATCAGTGTTTGTGGCGAAATGGCAGGAGACCCAGCTGCTGCCATTTTACTCCTGGGCATCGGCGTCGACAGCTTAAGCATGAGTGTCGCAAGCTTGGCGAAGGTGAAATGGGTAATTCGCAGTTTCAAACGCAGTCAAGCGCAAGCAGTACTAGAAGAAGTTTTGGGCCTAGAAGATAGTCGTGCAGTGCGCTTGCATCTCGATGATGTTCTCGCGCAAGCGGGTTTAGGAAATTTAGTGAGATCGGGAAAGTAACCCGCTCTTTAATTACCCGCAAAAAACGAATCCGTGTAGTTGCTACGGCCGACACAAAATCCCTTAACAAAGTAAAGAAAATTTTTTCTTGGCCGTTATACGCACCGGGGCTCGCTTTCGGTGAATATGCATGGCACTTGGTAAACCAAGAAAAATTCGTCTCGGCGATTTGCTCGTCGAACAGCAGGTTATTTCAGCCGATCAGTTGAAAGCGGCGCTAGAGGTGCAGAAAAAAACTGGGCATAAGCTTGGTCGCGTGCTCATTGACAATAATTTTTTAACCGAAGAGCAGCTGCTCAATTTCCTCGCAAAACAATTAAATATTGAATACGTTGATCTGCGTCGGTATGAAGTAAAACCGGAGATGGTACGCCTTATTCCCGAAGTACAAGCGCGTCGCTTTCGCTTGATCGTACTCGACTCCAATCCCGCCGATGCTGTAATCGGCATGGCAGACCCCACCGATATTTTTGCTTACGATGAAGTTTCTCGCCTATTGGGGAAGCCGCTGCGTTTAGCTGTTGTAAAAGAAGACGATCTACTTAAGACCATTGATATAGTTTATCGGCGCACTGCGGAACTGAGTGGCCTTACGGCTGAACTTGAGATGCAAGTTTCGGCTGGCGATTCATTGCGCAAACTCAATAGCTCGAACGAAGACGTGGCCGATGCGCCTGTTGTTAAACTCCTCAATACCTTGTTGGAAGACGCCATACAGGTCAACGCCTCAGACATTCACATCGAACCCGATGAACACGAACTGCGTATACGTTTTCGTCAAGACGGAGTGCTGAGGGTGCAGACCACCGCCGAGGCACGCATCACGAGTGCGCTAATCTCGCGTTTGAAATTGATGGCAGCGCTTGATATCTCAGAGAAGCGCTTACCTCAAGATGGCCGCTTTAACGTGCGTGTGCGTGATAAAAGCATCGATGTGCGTTTGTCGACTATGCCATTGCAGTTTGGTGAATCGGCAGTATTGCGGTTGTTGAATCAATCTAACGGAATTGCTGATTTGGATAATTTGGGTATGCCAGCGCCGTTGCTGGAATCCTTTCGGCGTCTGGTACATAGTCCGTATGGCTTGGTTGCAGTCACTGGCCCCACGGGTAGCGGCAAAACTACTACGCTCTATGGCGCCTTAAAAGAGCTAAACAATCCCGACGTCAAAATCATCACCGTCGAAGATCCGATTGAATATCGTATGCAGGGCGTCAACCAGGTTCAAGTTAATCCAAAAATTGGCCTCACCTTTGCGCGTATCCTGCGAACCATTTTGCGCCAAGATCCGGACATCGTTTTGATCGGTGAAATGCGTGATGCGGAAACTGTTGAAATAGGCTTGCGAACCGCTATGACCGGGCATTTAGTGCTATCCACCCTGCATACCAACGATGCCGTCTCTACCGCTTTACGCTTGATAGACATGGGCGCTGAACCCTTTTTGATTGCTGCATCACTGCGCTGTATTTTGGGGCAACGCTTGCTGCGACGTGTGTGCGAAAATTGCGCCGAGCCAGACCGGCTGAGTCCGACGCGAAAGGCGTTACTCGAAAAAGAATGCGGCACTTCAATGGCGGATATTGTATTCAAGAAGGGCCGCGGTTGCGCTCACTGCAATGACTCTGGCTACCGCGGGCGTTTAGGCGTATACGAGCTCCTAGAAATGACACCTGAGCTTGCACACCTGTTGCAAAGCAATCAAATTGCGGAGTTTGTTAAGGCTGCCAACGAGCAGCCCGGCTACCAGAATCTAAAAAAGAGCGCGACGCAACTTGCCGCAAAAGGTTACACATCGGTAGATGAAGTGATGCGTGCAACCTTCGGTTTTGACGGCTAGCCATGCCGTTTTTTCATTACCGCGGCCGTGATGACAGGGGTGCCCCGGTAACAGGTCGTATTGAGTCCTCCAATGAAGCCGCTGTTGCCGACAATCTTCTATCACGCAAAATTATTCCCATCGATATCGTTCCTGAAAATGGCAAGGGTGCGGCGGTTGGCACACCCAAAGCTTTAATTAAAAAGAAAAAAGTTAAACTCGATGATCTAGTATTTTTCTGTCGGCAGATGCATACGTTGCTACGCGCAGGTGTGCCGATGCTCGAAGCACTTCAAAGTCTGCGTCAATCAAACCAAGAAACGCCACTTTCCGATGTGATTGTTACGTTAATACAAAGCCTCAACACTGGAACAAGCTTATCCGGCGCAATGCGGCAGCGTTCAGATGTTTTTCCGGCGCTCTTTATAAGCATCATTGAACTCGGAGAAACTAGCGGCAATTTACCCGAAACATTTTTACAATTGGCCGGCTATCTTGAACAAGATCAAACTACGCGTAGCCAGGTTCGCGCCGCAATTCGATATCCGATGTTTGTGTTGATCGCCATTGGTGTTGCGATCACTATTATTAATGTATTTGTTATTCCAACGTTTGCGCGAGTGTTTGCCAAGTTTGACGCAGACTTGCCATTGCCCACCAAAATACTCATTACCACATCCAGGTTTACTATCGACTACTGGTATTTAGTAGTGTTTGCCGTCGTCGCGACCGTTTTTGCATTTCGCCGATACATTAAAACCACGCGAGGACGTTATGTGTGGGATAAGCACAAACTCAAGCTGCCCCTTATTGGAAAAATCATTTTCGGTGCGACGTTGGCGCGCTTTAGTCGCGCCTTAGCGATAAACATGAAGGCCGGTGTTCCCTGGAATGCAGCGATGAATATTCTGAGTGAAACCGTAGACAACAGTTTCATCGCAGGACATGTGATTAGCATGCGTGACGGTGTTGAACAAGGCGAGTCCATTACGAGAACTGCCGCAGCAACGGGTTTGTTTCCGCCGTTGGTGTTGCAGATGATGGCGGTCGGCGAACAGGCGGGTTCCGTCGATAAACTGATGTTCGAAGTCGCTGATTATTATGAAAGAGAAGTTGAATACAGTTTGAAAAAGCTCAGCGCGTCGATAGAACCCATCTTGACCATTGCGATGGCTATCCTGGTATTGATTTTGGCACTGGGTGTCTTTTTGCCGATGTGGGGCTTGGCAGATGCGGCAATGGGCAAGAATAAATAAACATAAGCAAAATAGGGATTTACCGGATAGCAATAATTATAAGCTGCTGCGTTGTTTTCTCTAAAGTTTAGTTCCATAGAAGCCGATCTAGTCGTCAGGAACATGTGGTAGCACGGAATACGATAATTTAATCGGCATGCTGAAAAACATCGATGGCATAAACTTAATTTTAAGCGGGAGTTTCAACATGAAGAAGCAAAGTGGTTTTACATTAATTGAATTGATTGTGGTTATCGTAATTCTAGGTATTTTGGGTGCCGTAGCACTACCTAAATTTATCGACTTAGGTGACGAAGCATCGACCGCGGCGCTTAAAGGTGTGGCCGGCGCATTGGGTGCTGCAGCAGCGCTTAATTATGGCGCCTGCCGTGCAAAGGCAAACGGAACGGATTGTGATGCTACGATTGCAAACTGCACTGGATTTGAAGCGAAATTGGCGGGCGGATTGCCAACCGGATACACCATTACCGCGTTAGCGCTGACGGCCGGATCAGGTTCGACAACGGTTTGTACGGCTAATGATACCAATGTAGTACCGACCATTTCTTCAAGCTTTACGGGTATTACGCCATAATAGTCGTAATGCTCCCGCTAAGAGCAGGCGCCTTTTAAAAGAAGGCGTCTGCGTTTCTAGGAAAGCGCTATGTGCAACACAGAGCAAGGATTTTCGCTTCCAGAACTCATTGCGGTCATCGTGATTATTGCGATACTGGGTGTTTCGGCCATGGCAAAATGGTCTGGGTCATCGATTAACCTTGCGGCACAAGCGGATAGAGTCGCAAGCGACATTCGATACATACAGGGTTTTTCTACATCGCACGGTCAGCGTTATAGAATAAATTTTTCTGCCACGCGTTACGGATTTACCAATCTTGCTGGAACAACGCCGCTCGCGCATCCCGTTACCAATGCCGCTGAAGTAGAGTTGGAACAAGGTACCTCACTGGCGTCGACTGTTTCTTTTATTGCCTTCAGCGGCGTCGGTGCGCCGTATGTAACGGCGACACTTCCGGGCACAGCGCTCACCACTGATGCTATCATTACCTTAACAGCCGATGGCAAAACACGCACCGTTCGGGTTAGCCCCGAGACGGGTCGAGTGCTGATGCAATGAACAGACGTTTTGTCGGGCGAGGCTTCACCCTCATTGAATTAATCGTTTTTATTGTGGTGGCAAGCGTGCTTGCAACCACGCTCTATTCTGCCTTTCTTAATGCGTTGAAAGGAGCGCCGCAGGCAGCGACATTTTCCAAGGCGTCGGATCTCGCTCAAGAGCGCATGGAGCTAATCCTCGCCCAACGTAATCAAACAAAGTTTGCCAATTTCACTGCCGGTAGTTTTGACCCTTGCACCACATTACCCGCTTCAACTGAACCGCCTTGCATTAATATCCCCGTCGACTTTACGGTTAGTGCGTCATTACTGCCGAGCTGGAATGGCAACACCAATTTCAAAATTATTACGGTGACGGTCAATGGTCGAGGCGTGTTTGACCTTCAAACGTTGGTTGCCAATTACTAATGCAAATCGAATTTAGCAGTCGCGGTTTTAGCCTTATCGAGATGATCTCGGTCATTGTGACCTTAGGCGTATTGGCAGCAATCGGTGGAACGATGTTGGAAAGCGGTTTTAATTCCTACTTCAAGGGCGAAGCTTATACCGCCAGCGATTGGCAGGCACGCATAGCCTTGACGCGGATGAATCGTGAGTTGCGCAATGTTAGGACGGCAACTAGCGCAGATTTGACAATTTCTCCAAGCACGGAAATTACCTTTGTCGATGGTGGCGGCAACTCAATTCGCTATTTTTTAAGCGGTACGATGTTAATGAGGAATACCCGGCCACTTGCCGATGGCATTAGCTCACTGAGTTTCTCCTATTTGGAGC
>JANPPH010000166.1:0-8846 GCA_031428395.1 Gammaproteobacteria bacterium | reverse complement strand
GTGGCCGCATTATGCCTCCGATTTTTTTGGTTTTCGTTGTGTGCAAGATGCGGGTCCGTTCAAAGAGAAAAATCATGATTAAGAAAATCTACAGTGTCGTTTGCTTTTTTGCGTTGCTCGTAATGTCGGAGCCTCTATTGGCATTTGATAGTTACCGTTATTTCAAAGTGACGATAGATGGTCCTTGGATGATTTTTCTGTTTTTACTGCCTCTTGTATTAAGTCCGCTGATTCTTATGGCTATCCTCTATTGGTATTTCGCGCGCGTAAAAACGAAAGAGAAGTTGAAAAATGCCGATGAGGAGTTGCAGAAAATTCCATAAGTTGTTTCTTGTTGATGATGACGCGAGCGCTTTACCCGCGGCATCATAGAGGCCTAAGCAATAAGTAGTGGATAGTAAGCTGGATAGTGAAAATATGTTGAAACGCCTGTTGTTGTCGTGTTGTTGTTGCTTTATTTTATGTGGTGCTTTGCCGAACTTTGTGGGAGTCGCGCAAGCAACGCAAAGTCACAACGTGATGGAAGGGTTTGCCAATAATGAGGCAGATGAGAGAATCCAAGCATCTCTAAAAGAAAAGCATCAGATTCTATTTTTTATGGGCATCCTCCTCTTAATCGGGATCTTTGCGACAGCGATTTTGGGAATAGCCATGGCAGTATATGGGAAGCAAGTTTTTGTCTATCATATGGTATGTGCTGGATTTAGCGTTTTTCTTGCGACTGCGCATGCGGTAACCGCGATGGTATGGTTCTACCCATTTTAACTATGTTTAGCACTGCGAATCTTGTCGTTCTTTTTGGCCTGCGACGGTGTCAGGCTTCGTCTAAAAAATTCGATCTGTACTAGTTGCCATCATGCCTTCTCAGCAAACGTTCAATGATGAATTGAGCGCTTCTACGCCAAAAAAACTATCTCCTTCCCAGTGGGTTAACCGTTTAACCCTGCTTTATTTTTTTTCCGGTGTAACCGCGTTGGCATTTGAAGTGTTGTGGGCGCGTATGCTGGCCCTCCAGTTTGGCGTGAGTATTTTTGGCGTCGTGCTGACGGTTGTAGCTTTTATGTTGGGACTCGGCGCGGGAAGTTTGTGGGGAGGGCGCTTGTGCGGGAAGGTACGCAATCCGTTGCGTATGTTCGCAATACTTGAAATTGGGATTGCAATTTACGCCCTCGCGATTCCTTCCCTCCAACAGTATTTGGACACGCTGTTGTACGTCACCGGCGGCAGCCTTAGTTTGACTTCTTGGTACGCAGTGCAATGCGTTGCCGCATTTTTTCTTTTGGCGCTGCCAGCCTTAGCGATGGGTTTAAATTTTCCGCTGGTACTGGCGACGTTGCCTACCTCATCGTTAAGCAAAGTGTATGGGTTTAATGCCGTGGGTGGTGCCTTGGGAGCATTGCTCCCCCTGTTGCTGCTTCCGCTGCTGGGTTGGTCAACATCTGTGTCGGTGATCGCCGTGCTTGCCTTGATTGTTGGTGTCGCTGCAATGGGGTTGGCGAGATCTTTAGGCGAAAAAGTTGCTTGGGATGCGGACATGGCTCCCTCTAAGCCCGGCGGTTTAAAGTATTCTTGGCTGATAGCTTATTCTGGCATAGGTGCTGCAGCCCTTATGCTGCAAGTCGCGTGGACGCGATTGTTCGGCATGATTTTTTTGCGTACCGAATATGTATTAGCGGTGCTATTGGCTGCGTTCCTGCTGGGTATCGGTTTAGGCAGTCTTGCGGCGCGACACATGAAAGATCGCGTATGGTTCGCTTGGTTGCCAGTGTTGGCTGCGAGCTTTAGTTTGCTGAGTCTATGGTCATTGCCGCTGCTTGGAAAGTGGGCCGAGACGACCGAGTTTGGGTCATTGTCTGGCGCGTTATTTGCTCAGGGTTTAATGATCGCGCTGGTCACCTTTCCGGTCACGCTGGCACTTGGCGCCTGGTTGCCGTTTTTAACTCGCAGTACGCACGAGGTTGCTCCTGGCTCTGGGGCCAAACTATATGGTGTTAACTCCTTGGGCGCTGCGGTAGGAGCTATGCTGTCGGGGTTTGTCCTAATTCCTTGGATAGGCACCGCAGCAACCCTTTGCATTGCCGCATTATTGTTGTTTCTGTGTGGCATGACTTTTGTGCGTGCGCGCTGGCCCTGGGGCGTAGCAGTGCTCTTGGCTGCAGGTGTTTGGCTCGGCTCTTTGTTCGAAATGCCCGCAGTCGCGCGTTTGCTGCCCGTTACTCAAGCGCACAGTCATGACCTGTATGCGCATGAAGATGCTGTTGCGATTACCCAGGTTGTAGAACAAGACGACGGTCAGCGCTTACTCCTTACAGATTTGCAGCGGATGGACGCATCGTCTGATCCCGCTGCCGTTATCGCCCAGCAGAATCAATCGCGTTTGCCGTTATTGCTGCATCCTGCGCCTCGGAGTGTACTATTTCTTGGTCTAGGTACGGGCATCTCAGCTGCCGGTTCACTAGCGTTTCCAGATTTGAAGCGCAGCGCCGTGGAGCTTTCCCAGGGCGCGATTACATCGGCGGGTAGCTGGTTTGCCCCCGTTAATGCCAATGCGATGCAACACATAGTTGTCACGCGCGACGATGCGCGGCGATTCCTCAGAAATTCAACAGACCACTATGACGTTATTATCGGCGATTTATTCCACCCTGACTTAGCGGGCCACAGCGCACTCCTTTCTGTGCAACAATTTGAACGTGCGCGCGCACGTCTTTCGTCGGACGGCTTGTTTGTGCAGTGGCTCGCGCTCAATCAATTTGATGCTCGGTCTATGAACGTTATCTTGCGTAGTTTTGCGCATGTTTTCCCTAATGCCGCGCTATTTGTTGACGGCTTTCGCTTAGCGCTGGTTGGCCCAAAAGATAGCTTACAGGGCGCGCCAGCGATGTTGGCTAATTTAAAACGTATGTCTACAGAGCAACGATCGGCGGCCACAGGCGAGGAAGGGCCTTGGACTTGGTTGGGCCGCTATTTTGGGCAGGTACCGTCCACGCGAGGCCTGATGCAGGACGAAT
Organism: Gammaproteobacteria bacterium; assembly: GCA_031428395.1. Taxonomy (GTDB): domain Bacteria; phylum Pseudomonadota; class Gammaproteobacteria; order JAADHS01; family JAADHS01; genus JANPPH01. Next base: position 5,835 of record JANPPH010000166.1, on the reverse strand, counting down.
GGGCGCCACAGATCGAATTTAGCTTACCGCGGGCTCGTTACAGCAACGACTGGGACCTGGGAGAATTGTTATCCGGTCTTTTGCAGCAGCGTCCTGATCTGCGCCGAGCAGCGGCAGAATTACATATTCCAGATGAAGCGATCCCTGATTTTGAAAGAGGCTATGTTGGGTCGTTCTTAGCAGTCCGAAGTTGGATTGCAGCAATAAAAGGTGATGAGGTGGAATCTCAAAGGCTGATACGAATCGCCTATGAAGCTAATCACCTCGATCGTTGGGTTAGTGCCGTGCTGGCGGATAAAATGTATGCAACGCTGCCCCAAGCGTTAGCGCAGGGGATGGACAAGCGCCGGGCCCTTACTGAAATTCTGCGCGTTAACCGTGAGCATACCGATGCACTGCGAGCGTTTTGGCATTTAGAGCAAGAAGCAGGGAACGAGAGAGCAGCGAAAACCTATTTTGATCGTTTAGGGGTGGCGAGTCCGCTGGATCGGGCGGTACAAAAAGAACGTACAATGGAGTAGGCAGATGAGGATGACTCCTTACGCTAAAAAGCCCGAATTAACGGGCCTTTTAGTTTACAACAACGAAGTATAAGCTACTTCTTGTCGCGGCGACCTTGGACGTCTGCAAGGGCGCTTCCCGACATGGCAAGTGTGCCGATGATGAGAGCCAGAAAAATTCCCATGGGAATCAGGATATTAATGCCAATGTTTTGAACCATGTAGCGCTCCCTTCTTCTCTAAATAGTAGTAAGTATGAATTCGTTATCAAGGTCCGACTATATCCGATAGATTTAGCAAAAACAAGTGTGAATTTCGAATTTGTCAATTCGTTTCTACTCGCCACGCCAAGGTCTTTTTATATTTGGTTTTCTACCCGAAGAATTTGGCTACCTGAAATCGAGATGGAGCATTTTTCCGCCTGTCTTTTCCGCTAGCACGCCATAACTTTCGTTGGTAGCGGAACTAGAGCGGCCCAGCGGCAAGGTAAAGACGGGACTTGGAATGCTGCTGTAATTAATGGAGTCGTTGGATGGCTCATCGCCGACTAATAAATAGGCGCCCGGCGGTGGCGCTTTTCTCACAGCGACCCTAAATGCATTGCCAATGGTTTCGATGCTGCCCACAAATGGCGCACCATTCATTAAGCGATCAAACATTTCGCCCATAGTGCCGGTATAGGTGTCGGCTTGATTATCTGAAAACCAGGTAATCGCCGATAAGCGTTTTCCGGATTTTGTAACAATCAAACGCAGCACGGGTACTAAAAAGCCGGACAGGCCATGCATGGATCCCGAGGCATCAACCACTAAATGTAAATCGTCGCCCGGCAGGTTTTGTAGCCCAGCAATGAATAGATCAAAGTCCTTGCGGCCAAAGGTTGTCGTTTCGATCATCTTATCAAGAAAATTGGCATCAGTGGACACCGCCATTCTTTCCAAATCTTGTTCAAAACGATTTTTGGCGCTTTCCGATGATTCCAGTTTTTGTTGTAAGGCTGCTACTTGGTTTTTAAGTTTAGAAATCTGCGTGCCACCAGTCATCTTCGCTGTCATGACCAATATGGTGAACAAGAAAATAAAAATAACTAGCGTTAACAATGCCATATCTGAATAAGTAATATAGACACTGTCGTCAGAGTAACGGCGTCGCATAGGGTTACTTTCGGAAAAGTTTTCGTAGAGAGGGCCACCACGAACGATTAATTTGATCCATCAATTTGATTTCCTGCTTCAATAGTAGGCGATAGTGTCGCTGCAAACGAATTGCTTCTTTCAATGACACTATATCGTCGCCGTCGCCCGCGGGGCTAGCAAGCCCTCTAATTTCTTCGCGAAACGCTGCGATGGCCAGTGTCGATTCGCTAAATGCAGCGCGCAGGGCTACTACGTTCCTGCCCAAGTTATCGATTTCTGCTACTAAACTGCGGGCGTCTTTCTCAGGCGTGGGCTTGCAATCTACCGCGCAATAAACCAGACAAATTTTCATTATGCGGTCGTAGAGATCTTCGATACCGCCTTCGGTAATCAGCGCGAACACACGTAACAAAATCCCGCCGCAGACGGCACCAAGCAGTGTGGCGTAAAACGCGGTGCCCATCCCACTCATTGCTTTGCGTAAACCTTCCAGCAACAATGCCTCGTCGTGGCCTAAGGCATCGAGTGAACTGCTAAGCCCAGATAGAGTCACGCTAAGACCCACGACAGTACCTATAAGACCTTGAGTGATAAGAAGATTTCCAAGTACCGCAACGTTATGGCTGGTGCGTTGATAGCGCGCCAATTCCAGCTGCAGCAAGGCCTCTGAGTCTAGGGGGCTATTAGCCATGGTCACTTTTTTTAGCGACATGAAAAAGCGATTCACCGCAAGTTTATCGGAGGTCGGCGTTATGCCAGATAACCCCTGTTCTTTGGCGAGAGATTCAAGGTTGGCGGTCTCAATTGATTCTTTGGTGATGAAAGCGGTGAGTATGAAATTAATAGCCACACCGATGATGAATAATATTACGATTACCCAGGAGAGTTTAATGGGGTCGTTTTTGATGAATTCCCAAACGCCCGTATCAAGGTACAGGCCAAACAAAATGACTGTTGCCGCAGAAGCCCAACCCATCCATAAAAGGAGGGTGCGATGTGTGTTGTGACCCGCCATAAAAACCCGAGCGCCATATTCAATGATGAATAAACGGAAGTGATTCGCGTTTGTATAGTATATGTGTTAGCGGTAAAAGAAACCCCTTGGTGGTGTCTATGTGAAAGATTTCTTACAAAAATTGTATTAACTGGCTTAGTCCGGCTTTCTGCGGGGTTCTAAAGTCGTCCTGACCCCGGGTTGGTGCGATTTTTGGTAAAGGCATAATGCAATAAAACAGGCACTTATAGAGCGAGCGAAGTATTTTTATGTCATTTACTCCCAAAGTGCTTGCATAATCTCCTACCATTTTGCTATGGTTTCAATTCGACTTAAACTGTACTTCAATGCTGTTAATGTAGCGGAGGGCCTTGTATGGTTAAAGATGCATGCCAAAATGATGGGCTAATTATCGGTGTTATTGCGAGCTTAGTTTCTGGCTTAGGTTTTTTTGCCTATTTCTTTTTAGCCGGTCACTAGAATTTCCTGGAATTCCCCTCGTATCAAAGGCATGTCGGGCTTAGCGATAACATCGTATTAGACGTTGTTTTCGCCTAAGTCCGGCCATTGCTTGATTTCCGTATATTTGCCTTACGCTTATCCGTCTAAGAAGACCCCTCAAAAATCATCAACCTCCGTCGTCCTTGAGTTGTTTGCTATAAGCGCCTTGTGCTAGCATCAACGGGTGAGCGCCAATGAAATTCTGCAGAAAATTCCTATTGTAGTCCAGTCGCCCAACGCCACGAAACACGGCGGGGGATTGGGTAAAACTCGTCTTGCAGTTCAGATTGCGTCCCTTGTTGCTATCGTCCTGATCCCCATTCTTGGGATCTTCCGTATTGATGTCAGTGCCGGGTTTGTGGTGTTGGGTCGGCAGATCTGGTTTTCGGATTTTTATATTGTCTTTGGTTTATGGTTGACCTTGGCCTGTTCGCTGATTATGTTTTACTCGACGCTAGGCACGGCTTTTTGTGGTTGGGTTTGCCCCCAAAACACGCTATCAGCGTGGGCAAATAACCTTACTTTCAAGTATTTGGGCAAACGCGCGGCGGTAAACTGGGATGCGGACAGTTCGGCGAAAGTCGCCAATGCCAAGAACAAACTGAGTAATTGGTTAATGCTGGGTGCGAAGCTTTTGTTGGTATCAATGGCGATCGCCATTGTCCCAATGCTTTATTTTTACCCGCCAGACGTCGTGTGGTCTTTCGTCAGTTTTAGTGCTGATGAGCGCGTGACTAAATCCCTCTATTTGATTTTCTCGGTTTTTGTTTTCATCGCTTTAGTTAATCTTGAGGTCATACGTTATTACATGTGCCGATATATGTGTGTTTATCGCATTTGGCAGTTTTTGTTCAAGTCGCGGCAGACACTGCATGTGGTCTATGACGAGACGCGAGCGGATGACTGTCTTAAGTGCAATTACTGCGAGACGGTGTGTCCCGTGGATATCAATCCGCGCAACACCGCGGTGTATGACAGTTGCACAAATTGCGGTGAGTGTATTACGGCTTGCTCAACGATACACAAAAAACATGATACGTCGGGCTTGTTAAGCTATAAGTTTGGCGAGCGCGGCTTGGTAAGCTCCAGCTTGAGTTCACTGGCGTCGCGGGCGATTTGGGCGTTACCCGCTTTTTTGTTGGGCATATCCATGTTCGGTTGGGGTTTATGGAATTATCAGGCGTATGATGTGTCCGTATATCGTTCCGAAGTATGGCAAGGGGATCATGTTTCCGATTATCGGATTAGCATCGCGCACAAGATTTATGAACTCGGTCAGGTAGGTATTGAAGTCGAGGGTTTGCCACCGGAGGCTTATACTTTGTCCGAGGACGAAGCGCACTTTACTACGGCCGAACGTAAGGACATCAATATGCACATCAACAAGCCGTTATCACCCGGCTTGCATCCTTTCCTTGTTCGTGTCCGGTCAAAAGATGGATGGGAAGACAGTTTTACTGTTCAACATTTTGCGGAGAAGAAATGATGAGTGAGCGTAAAGATAATTTAGCGCCTATTCCAGGTCCTATTGAAGATCCCGCATGGGGCAAAGCCATTGATAACAATTTAGGCTACGCAAGTGAAACTGAGCGTTTGAGTCGGCGGGGTTTAGAAGACTGGGAAATGGTCGAGAAGATTGAAGAATCCGAGCACAATGTTCCCTATTGGTTTGTAGCCGTCTTCGTGGTGTTGCTGATCGTGGCGATTGGTTTGAATTTCCCGTTTTGGGGCGATCGACCAGGTTACGAGCGAGCTTGGTTTAACTGGGGTATTCCTGCTGCAGTGGCTTATTGCACCATAGCAAGCGTAGCGATTTACTGGTTGGTAGATTACCGCCATATCCGAAATCGAAAGAGAGAGGAAAAGGCCAAGGAAAATTCAATTGAGGCGGACAAACAATAGTATGATTTTTTCCGCATGGCGATGTACGTGGTTAGTGGTCTGTCTGATTCTCGTTTCTTGCAGTGACGCCCGCAATGCGCCGGTATTGCCGCCTCAAATTTGGGAAGGGGTGGAGGTGAGTGTGGAAACGCGGCCTTTGGTGCCGGCACCTGGCATGAACGAGTTCCTTGTCATCGCCACGGAGAAGCCGCGCAGGCCTACCGCCGACATGATTGTATCCATCCGCATGGGTGAGGCTGATCCTTGGCGGCAAGCGATACAAGATGGGCATGTGGGCGTGTATCGCCGCGCACTGTTAATTGGCAAGGAAGCGAACCCAGTGCTGCATATATATCTAAAACGTGGGGGCAAGGAAGCTATGCTGAACTTTCCTTTGCAAATGCATGGTGGTTCTAAGTAGCTTATGCATGCTAAGTGCATTTCAACCCAGATTTTCCATTAGCACTCTACTGCGGCTGCACAACGCACTGAATCTGCGCGAGAAAAGAGGAAAATCAGTCTGTCACCGTAGAGTGACTACGCCTCCGCCTGTTTTTCCTCTTTTCTCGCCCCTCTTCAGCACCTTGCGCACCCTCGCTACGAGGCTAATGGAAAATCTGGGTTCAACGGCGGCAGCGATAGCTTGTTTGTTTGCACTACTAGTAACTGGCTGCGACCGCCCCGAGTCATTGCAGTCTGTTGCATCTACGACTGTTGCTGAACCGGATTTGTTGACCACGAAGTGTGGGGTATGTCACGCGGTTCCAAGCCCCGTGGCCCACACCGCAGCAGAATGGCCCATGGTCGTCATGCGTATGCAAGG
>JANPPH010000165.1:0-2471 GCA_031428395.1 Gammaproteobacteria bacterium | reverse complement strand
AAGGTGCTGAAGATGGGCGAGAAAAGACGAAAAACAGGCGGAGGCGTAGTCACTCTACGGTGACAGACTGCTTTTCTTCTTTTCTCGCGCAGATTCAGTGCGTTGTGCAGCCGCAGTAGAGCCTAATGGAAAATCTGGGTTCAATCAGGAATCATGAAGGTCGGAGCATGACAGCGCTGCGCTGCACACAAAAATTGCTGACGGCAATGAAGGTTACGCCGACCGCACCGCCTTCGCCGGGCGCGAACCGCTTGGGCGATTGGTCGCTGAATCTGCTGCACACGCGCCCGAAATGGGTGGTGGCGGTGAGCGAGCATGACCGGCTGGGCTTGCTGCTGGAAGCCGCGCCCTACACCACTTTGCCGCAACGTTTTCTTGATGCGGTGCTCGCACAGTTGCTCGCCATCGGCGTGCCGCCGAATGCGGCGCAGCGCGAGCGCGATGCGATGCAACCGTTAGTATTCACCGCCACCACGCCTTACCCCAATCGACTGAGCCTGCAAGCCAATCTGAAAGATTACGCATGGCTTGCGGAAATGTATTTTGCGGAACGCCAAGCGCCACTGGCCGAAATCAACGCACGGCTGGCCGACAACATCGTGAGCATCAACGGCAAACTGGAGTTTCCGAAAAAGTTTGTACTCAAACGTTTGACGACACTGTAACGCAGTGGGGTTTCGACCGAGAACGATCATCTAGCAATCATTACGGGACACCCAAAACAATTAGCAACGGCACAATTAGGACAGCCAGAAGGTGCCCAACTTTAAAATTCAATAGAAAAAAATACGGAAATTTACAACTTGTTTTATGGATATCCACTCATCGGTTCTTGAGTAGAGCCCAGGATGTGTGCGTTAGCCCGACTAACGATGGGAGTTGTAACACAATAGCATTGGCTTTCAGGGATTTCCTATTTCAGTTGGATTGTCAGACCGGCAGGCAGCGATATCTTGGTAATTCTCTAACGTGCAAAGGCCTCGATCCCCATCTTTGCGTAGGAAGCCGTTTTTGAACATGCAAACTTGCCTTAATGCGCTCTCATTCATTGTGGAATCCCTATCGCCACCATAACCATAGATATCTTCGTAGCCGCACTTCCGCATCGCTTCTTTAACACCCTCCGCTGAGACACCGTCTTTGACTCATTGTTTAAAATTTGGCGGGTGCGGTTGAAATGGCTTCTGACCTAAGCAAACTGTCAGGAAAAGGCCAAGCAAGATGGATGCAGTAATTTTAATAACCATATTTAGTCCATAGGTTGAGGAGCTGAATAGACTTTGACCGGCTGCAATATCGGTTGGTTATTAGGTGAACCACTCCAGAACTTTTTACAACCCTCACTACCAGCCCCGTAACAATTATGCGCAGTATTCTCCCCGCCCAAAACATTTACAACCTCTTTGGCGAAGCTACTTCCTTTAGGAATGGTTCCACCCGTCGTGGGGTTACCACCAAGGAGCCTGCCAACCAGATCAGCTACATGCGTTTGCGTTTGTATAACCATGCTGTTTAGTTTTGAAGGATTGGTTACGGCATCGCGATCTTGTAGTTCACTTAGCCCAGATTTTCCATTAGCCTCGTAGCGAGGGGTGCAAGGTGTTGAAGATGCGCGAGAAAAGATGAAAAACAGGCGGAGGCGTAATCACTCTACGGTGACAGACTGTTTTTATTCTTTTCTCGCGCAGATTCAGTGCTTTGCGCAGCCGCAGTAGAGTGCTAATGGAAAATCTGGGCTTAGTACGCCATCTGCTTGTTGCGCATTGTAGGCAGCACCGAAAAAATTGACGGTAGTGCCGCTTAGGGTGCCTCGCGCATTTGTTTGACTTTGTACCGACTCAAGGGCGTTGCCGATGGTCATTGCTCCACGGCTATGACCATCGAAATGCAAATTACCTTGTCCATATTGATTCATCATATCTTTGGTCGTTTGGGTCGAATTTGATAAGCCCCAAAAATCGTTTTCAAGAAATTTTTGATAACCAGCAATCAGCAACTCAGAAACGCCGTTGTTTGCCTCCGGAAAATGAATTAGGTATTGCGGTCCAGCAGTCGTACTGTGTTGGCTAGCATATTTCGCTGCAGCATCAACATCGTTAAATATGCCGTTATTTGCGATGCTTATTTTTCCGTCCTGCCCAGGCCTCAAGTTCATTTTTTCATCGTCTGACAACTCCCGAGTGATGGGCTTGCCATGTTCGTCAAATAAAAATTTGCCATCTGCGCCTCGCAGATGCTCAAACATCGGGTGCTTAACAAGGAATATCTTGCGGTAGGACTCGTCTGTGAACTTGGATGCCTCTTTAAACCCAGATTTTCCATCAGCCCTCTACTGCGGCTGCACAAGGCGCTATCTGCGCGAGAAAAATTGAAAAACAGCCTGTCACCGTTGAGGGACTACGCCTCCGGCTATTTTTCAATTTTTCTCGCCCATCTTCAACACCTTGCACCCCTCGCTACCAACGCTAATG
>JANPPH010000164.1:0-2772 GCA_031428395.1 Gammaproteobacteria bacterium | reverse complement strand
GTGGCCGCCAAAACGCAAGCGATTAACGCACGCAAACTAGCAGTCGCCATAGCCGAGGCCACAAAAAGCATCGAAAGTGCTAAGGCGCTTGGCGTAACAAGCAAAGAGGCAACCGTATGGTTAGAACGCGCTAGCGCCTTTGCGCAAACTGGCGACTTTGGCAGCGCACTGGATGCTGCACAACGCGCAAAAGCACTGGCCGAATATGACCTCAACGACCATAAAAAATAACGACTTTAAAGTGCGCTTGGCATTGGCACATGCAGGATAGGTTAGATCAAACCCTTTGCCGCTCTTAACACCAGCGCGTCGAAATCGGCCGCGGCCATAAGGTTACGCTCGGCAACAATGTCACGCACCGGTCTGCCCGTTTTTTCTGATAACTTTGCGATTTCCGCTGCAGCAGCGTAGCCAATACTGGGATTGAGCAGTGTCGCCAAACCGACGCTTTGATGCAAAAATTCTTTGCAGCGTTGCCGATCAACCGTCAAACCCTTCAAGTTAAATTCTGTGGCCGCTTGCATCGCATTCGTCAACCAATCCATCGCGTCGAACAATGCCGAACCGAGTGCAGGCATCATCACGTTCAATTCCAATTGACCGGCCTGGCTCATTGCGCTGATGGCGGCATCTTGCCCCAGCACTTGGTAACACACTTGATTTAGCATCTCAAACATCACCGGATTCACTTTGCCTGGCATGATGCTTGAGCCGGGTTGTACCGGCGGCAACACGATTTCACCCAGGCCCGTACGCGGGCCCGAGGCTAACAAACGCATATCGTTACTAATACGAGTCAGCTCCAGCGCAAGATCGCGAATAGCCGACGATAGACGCTGAAGGTCGTACATTGATTGCATTTGCGCGGCAAGGTCGGACGCAGGCCGGATCGGTTCGCCGGTAAGACGCGCCAGTTCGGCGGCTACTTTTGAGGCGTATCCGGGCGACGTATTTAAGCCTGTGCCTGCAGCGCTGCCGCCTAAACCAATCTCAGATAAGGATGCGCGCGTCTCGCTTAATTGCACTGCGCAACGGCGCAATATCCAGGCGTACGCGCCAAATTCACGCCCTAATGTGGTAGGAACAGCATCTTGCAGATGTGTGCGACCGCTTTTCACCGTGTCTGTTTCTTCGGCACTGATGCGCGCATATTCGTCCGCCATGACGTGGGTAGCCGCCACTAGGCGCGGCAACTTTGCCAGTGCAGCGAGACGAATTGCCGTGGGTATCGTATCGTTAGTGCTCTGCCCCATATTGACGTGATCGTTAGGATTCACCGGGCGATAAATACCGCGCTCGCCGCCCAAGGCGACACTCGCCAGATTCGCGAGCACCTCATTGGTGTTCATATTATGACTAGTCCCGGCACCTGCCTGGAAACGATCGACGACAAATTGATCGCGGTAATCGCCTGCAAGCACTCTATCGCACGCGCTGACAATCGCGGCACTCAAATTATCGTCTAGCCACTTTGGCTGACGGTTGACCACGGCAGCCGCGCGTTTTATCCGCACATGTGCAACAATAAAATCGTAATCAGGTAGTCGACCGCTAATGGGGAAGTTTGTCACCGCGCGTGCAGTTTGAATGCCATACCACGCTTCGGCAGGAACCTCGTATTCGCCCAGACTATCTTTTTCTATACGAAATTGTTTATCGTTACCCATATGAGCCAGTTCCTTACCGCATGATACTAAAAACTTTAGGATGATTGGAGATCGTTGTGTCTGTTACAAAAAATTGGACCGTACTACTGCTGATACTATGTTCAGCCCCTGCGTTGGCGTTGGATTTTACGTTGCCAGATCTCAACGGCAAAGCGCACAAATTATCGCATTATCGCGGCAAATGGGTAGTGGTAAATGTGTGGGCCACATGGTGCCCGCCCTGTTTGCGCGAAATTCCTGATCTCATGGCCTTTCATGAGGAACACAAGAATACCGATGCGGTGGTATTGGGCGTTAATTACGAGGAAATTGACATTGGCGAGCTAAAAATATTCGTTAAAGACCTGCGCATTAGTTATCCAATCCTGGTGGCAAAGCCGGGCATCGAAAAATTTCTCGGCCCCCTGCCCTCTTTTCCTACCTCGATTATTTATGACCCGAATGGGCTTCCCGCGGACAAAATAGAAGGGGTACTAACCAGGGCACAACTTGAAGCGTATATACGTCGCGGCAAACCTAAGAGCGAGACCGACAAGGGGTTTAAGTCGAGGAGCGCAAGCTTGAACAATGCTATGCAGGCGTCTTCGCTGGAACTGCGTGGCGACCGACCATGACATGCCAACGGTGCATAGTAACGGGGCGAGTTCAAGGCGTCTCGTTTCGGGCCGCAACACGTAAGAAAGCACTTGAATTGGGCGTTAATGGTTGGGTAAAGAATTTGGCAGACGGGCGTGTCGAAGTAGTGGTTTTTGAAAGCGAGGGCTCTAATCAGCTACTTGATTGGTTAAAAGAGGGGCCGCGATTAGCGTGGGTAACAGCGGTTGAATGTGCCGTGATTGAGGAGGCAGATGGGTTTGCTGGTTTTGAAATTAGATAGTTTTTGGCATTGCCTTACTCAAGCTATTCTCCCTTGTGATCCCTGTGAAGACCCTGCGGCAGCCAAAAAGCACCAGTGAGAATTGGATAGAATCAGATCAACTATGCATCTGGCGTTTTTGTTTATTGCCGATACCAACGCTTTTGCAATGCAGCAAATACTTTATTCGAGTATTTCGTTTGACCTAGGCTACCGTTGTAACGCGCCAGGGCACGCGGAAGGCCGCCT
>JANPPH010000163.1:0-15478 GCA_031428395.1 Gammaproteobacteria bacterium | reverse complement strand
GTGTAAAATTTATCTAACATTCCGCTTACCTTTCCTTCCGGCGTTTACGACGTTAAACGGCCACTAACCCATCAAAACGAATACTTAAACTCTAAGTATGCTCGGTCGTTATCATGAAAATTGCCGAAAAATTGCGCGCGTACTCGATTGGGGTCAAATGTTCCCGACAGCAATGCACTGTTAACCCCAAAATCTGAACGCTCGCCAAAAAACAAATCGAGACCGGTTGCAACTTGCAAATGGTCATCCATTTGAAACGTCATTTTTGGCTTCAACAACAGCTCTTTGAGGTTCACCAGGCGAATTGCGAGCATCTGAAACGTAGCGGCCCAGGCGGGAAATTCCTTACGCACAAAAAGATTGATCGCCACATCGTTGCGATCTTGGATAATCGCAGCATCATGCTTGTAAATGGTCCACTGGGTGATACCCGGAGAGATATCCGTGTTCCATAAGTTAAACTCTAAACCCAGACCCACACGCAAATGATCGCGTTTGAGCTCGCCGTCGAAATCCAAATAGCCATCCTGGTCACTATCAGTCGTATTGCGCACCCCAAAATATTTGTCGGTCACATACGCAAACTCCATTTTTGCAATAATGCTATCGAACTGTTTTACCACTGTGCCACCATACATCGACATACGCGTATAGACGGGGAAAAAAGCAGGCAAGTGTGTGTCGTCAACGGGCAGACGAACGGTACGAAAGATGACCGGAAAATCGTCCCAGGTGTAGAAATAGCTGAGTGAAAACTCAGCATCGAACAAGCGCTTGCTAACTCGCAAACCAAACTCTGAGTCTTGTAGACTGAACCGATCAGGCGTTGTCTCAAGACAAATGATCTCTACTGGCTGATCGGCACAAACATTTTGCAACAACTCCCACTCTGAACCGCGTGGCGCGGGCTTGTGAAATTGCACATCCGGTATCCAGACTAATTGGAAATCAGCAATATCAGAATAGTAATCTAGCTTTAAAGACCACAGGGGAATACGGTAGTCAATCAGATCCGGCAAAATCATTTCACGGAAATCCATGGGGTTGAGCTCATCCACTACTCTCACTCCTTCGAGTACACCCCAAATAATGTATTGCTTGCCTAGCCGCATCTCCAATTTATCGCGCACGAAATCCACATAGAGTTCGCGTATCGCAACTACCGGTGAATCTTTATCTTTGGGCAAACGCTCTACGAAAACGGGGGGCTCATCTGAATTGCGTTCGATGCGCGCGGCAACGGTATCGTAGCTAAACAAGTCATAAGCCAGATCATGATAGGCCCATCCGGCAAAATTGAGGTCGATAGCATCGTTCACTGGATACTTGGCATTGAGATATAAAATATTGCGAACTTTGGTGAAGGAACGCGGTTCGCGAAAGCGATAGGCGGTTTCGCTTTTGAAATAGCCATCGAAGCTAAATTTTGACAACCAACTATCCTTGGGCTTTTTCTCGCCATCTATCCCTAACTGCGGCACGTCGTCGGCGAAGGAAAAATCCAGACCCAAACCTTCAACGGTCGTCTGCGCGAGTGCGAGCGATGTGCCAAGCAAAAAAATCACCAAGCCACCGATAAACGGTTGCAACAGACAACGCATGATATATCGCTTAAAAGAGAAAGTGGCAGAACGCAGGCGCCGGTTACAAGATACTATCGCTATCAACGTAGACAAATTAGCGCAAACCCTAAGATAGCGCGACCGGTCATCAACGTTTATCGTTATGAATGGAAGGCGCCGTATTGTTACACAATCCCATAGATTAAACTGCCACCTCTAGTGTCAAGTTAGGCGGTTTTTGCATTCTTGACACAACACTACGTGAGCACCACCTTGCATACCGAGTCCAAGCGTCACCAACATACCTTGCGCCAGCGGGCCCGCGCAACCGGAGCATGGCACGGCGCGATTTAAGCGGATGTCTTCCCAGCCCAACACCGATGCAAAGCGCTCAGCCATGCACAGTGTACTCATTGGCGCCGCTTGTTTTGGTTGATTATTACTCGAAGACGTTTGCGCCACGTCTTTGAACAAATCTTCTAATATATTGCGAATAAACAACGAAACAGGAACGCCCTCGAGTTCCGCGCGCTGCATCACTTTATCACGTAATGCTTTAGGTACTCGCGCCCCCAAAAATTCCTCCTTTCGCTGCGCCGCCATCGCCATCGCTTGAGCGCGCATTTCACCGCCTTTCTTGAGCGCCCTACCGCGCGCCAAGTCTCGCATTTTGTCCATATATCTAACCTCGAAATTATGCAATCGAACAATGTTAAACATATGTTTAACATTTGGCGTAACGCTTGTCAAAGCGGAACCCCACAGCAAACACCTCGCAGCGAATCGTAATCGCTACGGAAGCTTACTTTTATGCGACACATGCGCAGCAAATCGCAACTGACTCAGCCCTTGACCATTTTCCACCCCATTATAAAGGCCACTGCACTAATCCCCGCTGCGACATAAAACGTCACTGTGGATCCCGCGCTACTCCAAATATAGCCGCTATATAAACTGCCGATTGCCCCACCCGCGCCAAAGCTAATACTGCTGTACAAAGCCTGACCGCGGCCTTGGTTTTTACCCGTAAAATTGCGATGAATTAGCTGAATCGCCACGGCGTGGTAGATGCCAAACGTAGCGGCGTGCAGGAGTTGGGCAACTAATAGAAGTGGCAGATAATCGGCGAAGGTCCCAATTAGTAGCCACCGCAAAATGCCACAAAATAAACTGAATAGAAGTAACGGACGTAGGCCAATTTTTGGGACTATACGATGCAGATAGAGAAATACGCCGACTTCCGCAATGACGCCCAACGCCCAAAGTTGCCCGATTGTTCCTTGACTGTAACCATGGTCGGCTAGATAAATGGAGTAAAAGGTGTAATACGGGCCGTGGCTTGCCTGGGCAAGCAGGCAAATGATGAGCAATGCTTTGACGTCGGGCTTTGCCAATACTTGCGCTAAGGGCTGATGATCGGCAACCTGTGGCACGGGGGGACCTTCCGGTGCGATCATGCTCATTACCCAGATGCCCGCCATAATGTAGAGCACCACGGACGGCATAAGCTGGACACCGTAGTGATCGAACAAAGGACCTAAGCCTGCAACGGCGGCGATGAAACCAATTGAACCCCACAAACGTATGCTGCTATAACGATGCGCGTTGTCACCTAAATGGCTTAGTGTGGTGGCTTCGAATTGCGGCAACGCGGCGTTCCAAAAAAAACTAAAAACGAGCATGACGGCGGAGAGCCACATGAAGGTATTGCCAAACATGACGCCTGAGAAGGCGACTAAAGCCAGCAAGGACCCAATGCGCACGATACGCATACGATTACCGGTGCGATCGGCGAGCCATCCCCATATATTGGGTGAAATTATGCGGGTTGCCATAATCATGGCCATGAGAGTGCCAATTTGCGTAGGAGAGAAGTGCAGCGACTCTAAATACAAACCGAAGTAAGGGACGATGGCGCCTAGCGAGGCATAAAAGAAAAAATAAAAACCAGATAGGCGCCAATAGGGCATAGCAGTAATGACAGTGTTAAAAACAAAAATGAATTTTATTGATACGGCGCAAAATAGTCTCGACTCCGTTCAGACTAAGCCTTCAGCAGGCTCAAGGCGAACGGGCGTCAAGTTTATTTGGCCGGTATCAATCGTGAGGCGCGCGCGGAATTATTGGCGTGGGCGAAACGACATCGGCATTTTGCCCGCGATGGCGCAGCAGGTGATCCATGAGCACCAGCGCAAGCATTGCCTCAGCGATGGGCGTGGCGCGGATGCCAACGCAAGGATCGTGACGACCATGCGTTACAACTTCCACGGGTTTGCCATCAACATCGACGGTACGCCCCGGAAGTCGTAAGCTCGATGTGGGTTTTAAGGCGATGCTGGCTAGAATATCCTGGCCGGTGGAAATTCCACCCAATACGCCCCCTGCGTTATTGCTCAAAAATCCCTGCGGCGTAATTTCATCGCGATGTTGCGTACCTTTTTGCTCGATACTGGCAAACCCCGCTCCCACCTCTACGCCTTTTACCGCATTGATGCTCATTAAGGCATGTGCAATATCGGCGTCCAGACGATCGAACACAGGCTCGCCCAAACCAGGCGGCACTCCGCTGGCAACAACATTAATGCGCGCCCCAATCGATTCGCCTTCTTTACGCAAGGCATCCATATAGGCTTCTAGTTGCGGTACTTTTGCAGCATCGGGACAGAAAAAAGCATTGTTATCGACCTCAGCCCAATCGAAGGCCTCGGCACGGATAGGACCCAGCTGGGCTAAATAGCCGCGAATTTGAATACCGTAACGCACACTCAGATATTTCTTGGCAATGGCACCCGCAGCCACGCGAATTGCTGTTTCCCGCGCTGATGAGCGACCGCCGCCACGGTAGTCACGGAAGCCGTATTTTTGTTGGTAAGTGTAATCGGCATGACCAGGACGAAAGCGATCCATGATCTTGGAATAGTCCTTGGAACGCTGGTCGGTATTGTGGATTAACAGGCCAATTGGCGTACCGGTGGTTTTACCTTCAAACACACCGGATAAAATCTGCACTTGGTCGTCTTCGCGCCGTTGCGTGGTATGCCTTGATGTGCCCGGCTTGCGGCGATCTAAATCGTGCTGCAAATCGGCTTCAGATAGTTCAAGACCTGGCGGGCAGCCGTCCACGACCCCACCCAACGCCGGACCGTGGCTTTCGCCGAAGGTGGTAACGATAAACACTTTGCCGAAACTATTTCCAGACATGAGCTATTGTAACGCAAGCGCGGCGGGGCCTGCTATGACTGGCACCCCCGTGACGTAGAAATGCGCCCTTTATGGTTTTAGAAATTGTTTCTGGTACTGCTTGAGCTGTTCGCAAGTCAGCATAAAAACGCCACCACCGCCGTGTTCGAACTCGATCCAGAAAAAAGGCACGTCAGGAAAGCGCTGTATTAAATGCTCGTCGCTATTGCCTACTTCGCATACTAGGAGGCCATCGGCACTTAAGTGATTGACAGCCTCACGCAAAATCCGTAGGACGCAATCCAATCCTTCAGTACCGGCGGCAAGACCCAGCGCCGGTTCATGACGGTATTCCGCTGGCAAGCTAGCCATTTCTGCCGCGGATACATACGGTGGGTTCGATACAATCAGTTCGTAACGATTGTCGCCTAAGTTGGAAAAAATATCCGATCTTATTGCTTGAACACGATCCCCCAGGAGATATTGTTCAATATTGCGCCGCGCGACATCCAGTGCATCGGGCGATATATCCACTGCATCGACATGCGCTTCCGGAAAAGCCTGGGCACAAGCGATGGCAATACAACCGCTGCCGGTGCCAATATCCAAAATGCGATTCACTGATGCTGCCTTTAACCAAGGGGCGAAATGCTGATCAATCAATTCAGCGATGGGCGAACGCGGCACCAAAACCCGTTCATCGACGTAAAATTCCCAACCCGCAAACCACGCTTTGCGGGTAAGATAGGCGGCAGGCACGCGCTCGCTGATGCGTCGTTCCAGCAACGTGACCACGGCTTGGCGCTCATCTCGCGTTAAGCGGCTCGACATTAGCTCGGCAGGAAGCCCGTGGGGCAGATGCAGCGTGTGCAAAACCAAAGCCAGCGCCTCATCGACCGCATTGTCGGTACCATGCCCGAAAAAGATGTTTGCTTGGTGAAAACGGCTTACCCCCCAGCGAACATAATCGTGTAGGGTATGTAATTCATTGATAGTGTCTTCGTGCATTGGCGTTCGGCCTTATTGAAAATAACTAATAGTGTAACGCGTTCCTTAAGCATGAATAAATTCATTTTTCTATTTGCCCTGCAGCTGGCACGCAATTTTTCGTTAAATCGCCCAAAATGCCGCTCACGCCTCACTGTTATTGGTCTTTTGGTCTCGCTACTTTGTTTTACCAGCACCGCCTCGGCAAAGCTTGATCTTAGCGTGCAGATTGTAGGCATTGACGGGCCGCTGCGCAATAATGTGCTTCAGTCGCTCAGTGTTGAGTCGCAGAAAAATGATCCAGATCTCACCGACAACCAGCTGCGACGCTTACATCAAAAAGCCGAATCAGAGATTCGCACCGCCATGGAACCACTTGGCTATTACACTGCTGTGGTGCGAGGCAATCTCACACAGTCCGAGGGGGCTTGGACTGCTCGCTACGAAATCGAACCGGGACCACCCATCTTGATCCAGAATCGGGATATTCAAATCGAGGGCGAGGGCGCCAACGACGCCGCCTTCCAAAAATTAGTCAAAGGATTTCGTTTACAGCCAGGCGACATCCTCAATCATCAACATTACGAAGATGCCAAACGCGCCCTACAGCGTTTAGCCGCCGAACGTGGTTATTTGGATGCAGAGCTCGGCATACACGAAGTGCGTGTTAGGGTTGAGCGGCATGAAGCTGATATTCATTTACGCTTCAATACCGGGCCGCGCTATCATTTTGGCGAAGTTATTTTTCACCAAGATATCATTGATCCGATTTATTTAGAACGCTTCGTTACCTTCAAACCGGGCGACCCTTATTCGACCGAAAAACTTTTCGATTTACAAGGCGCTCTCAACGACAGTGACTATTTCGCCAACGTTGAGGTTCGAGCGCTGCGGGAAAGTGCGCAAAATTTGCTCGTACCGATTGAGGCAAACCTCGAACCACGCAAGAAAAATCGCTACACCGCAGGTCTTGGGTATGGTACCGATACCGGCGCTCGTAGCAGCCTTGGTTGGACTAATCGGCGGGTTAATCGCAAAGGTCATCGTTTCAAGTCTTTGCTTCGGTTTTCTGAAATTCAAAATAGCCTAACGGGTTCTTACGTCATTCCTATACGCAATCCGCGTACTGACCAATTTGAGTTGACAACCAGCTGGATGGACGACAATACCCCAACCAGTGAAAGCGAGACATTCATCTACGGTGTCTCGCGCAGCCTCAGCCGCAGAGCCGGCTGGCTTGAAACGCTTTATCTTAACTATCGCACCGATTCTTATGTCGTGGGCGCTGAAAGTGGCAAAACCAATTTGCTGATGCCGGGCATAAGCTTTGCGCACATCAACGCGGATGACCGCATCTATACGTTACGTGGGCATCGTCTCGCGTTAGATTTCAGGGGTTCACATCCTGCGCTCGGCTCGGATGTGCAATTTTTACAACTTACACTGTGGGCTAAAGTATTGCGGCAGCTAGGAGCGCATGGCCGATTCATCATGCGTGGCGAAACTGGCATCACCCGGCTAGCGTCGGATAACACCCTACCCCCTTCATTGCGTTTCTTTGCCGGCGGTGATCAAAGTGTGCGTGGCTACAAATACCAGGCATTGGGCCCGCGCGACGCGAGCGGCAAAGTGGTGGGTGGCCAACAGATGTTAGTGGCTAGTGTCGAGTACGAATATCGTTTTTCTAACACTTTTAGCGGCGCCGTATTTTTAGACGCAGGCAATGCTGTCAACGATTGGCCAGAGGCTAAACTTCAAAAAGGCGCAGGCTTTGGCGTACGTTGGAAAACACCCATCGGTTTAATTCGCCTTGACCTAGCTAAACCACTCGATGAAACCGACAAAGCCCAATATTTTCACTTAGTCGTCGGTCCCGACTTGTGATTTGGCTAAAACGCGTACTGGTGATTTTACTTGTTATGACTATGCCCCTCATCGTGGCCGGTGTGCTCGTGAGTACCAGCTATGGCTCCAAGCTGATATTGATTTTTGCCGGGCAAATGTCCGGATCGGCGAGTATCGGCGAACTAGAAGGCAATTTGCTTGGGCCTTTGATCTTACGCAAAGTCAAATTTCGCAACGAGAATACGTCCATTACTGTCGGCAAGCTCGCGCTCACTTGGCGGCCCGATGCACTATGGGATAGTACGCTGCACATCACAAATATTGAGCTTGAAGAATTAGTCATCAAACAACTCAAAAAAGACGATTCCGATCAACCCATCAAATTACCAAAGTTCGAACTACCTATAGATATCATTCTTGATAACATCCGAATTGCCGACATCAACTTTTTTCCCCTTGCGCAGCCAACTCCCATCGCTGTGCAACAGATATTGTTAACCGCGCACTATACCTCGCAGACACTCCATATCAATAAGTTGCAGGTTGATGCAGAGCACGCCCATGCAGCCCTCACCGGCACCCTGCAACCATCGAATAATTATGCGACAAATGTAACGATGAGCTGGCAGGCACAACCGCCCAATTATGCCGCGCTAGAAGGCACACTTAAGGTGTTGGGGGATTTGAAACATATAGAACTCGATCATCAATTCGCCGCGCCTATCAATACGTCAATGACAGCGAGCATAGATTCCGTGTTAGAGCTAGGCCATTGGCAAGCCACACTGCGAACGGAAAATTTGGATCCCGCAAAATTGCACATGCAGTGGCCCAGCGCGCGCATTAACGGCGCAATCACGGCGCAAGGCGATCGGCGCCAAGCACAACTAGCCATTAATGGCTTAGCGGATTATCAACAATACAGTGTGAAGATAGATTCACGCGCGCACTACCAAGCACCGTTATGGCAACTCGATCAATTGCAACTATCGCTCCCGGCAACAAATACCACGGTCAATACCCGAGGCACGATTGCGGTTAACAAATCCTTGCTGCAATTAAAATTGAATGGCGAATGGCGCAATGCGGTGTGGCCTATTACCGATGCACCGCCACAACTTACGAGCAAGCAAGGCCGTTTTACGCTTGAAGGTACGCCCGATCAATATAAGGTAGCGGTAGATGGTTTACTCCTTGGGGAAAAATTCCCCATGCTGAATCTATCACTGCGAGGCAAAGGTTCAACACGCGCGCTCCAGCTCACCGCATTTCAGGCTAAGGTAAATGGCAGCGACTTGCGCGCTCAAGGCGATATAGCGTGGCAGCCAAAATTTTTAGTGAATCTTAAAGGCCAGTGGCAAAATCTTGTTTGGCCACTGACTGGCACTGCGGTGGCAACAAGCCCGCAGGGGCGCATTCATGTAGAGGGAGACATGCTTGCTTATCGTTTTAACTTACAGGGCTTACTGGCCGCACCTAACGCCCCCCTGAGCTCGTGGTCGCTAAGCGGGTTAGGCGATAAAACCTCTGCAAAAGCAACCGCCCAAACCTCAGTACTTGAAGGAAAAATAGATAGCAGTGTCCAACTTAGCTGGACACCCACCTTGCAATGGGATGTAAGTTCGCAAGCACAAAACCTAAACCCTGGCACGCTATGGCCAAAGTGGCCGGGACAGCTTGGGTTTCAGGCAACGAGCCAAGGCACAGTCGACCAAGGAGCATTGAATGCGAGTCTTGATGTAAGTCGATTGAGCGGACAACTGCGCGATCAAACAGTGAGTGGCAAGATACACGCTACTGCACGAGGCGAAACGTATGAACTGGCTCCGCTTGCGATTAATATTGGTAGCGCACAGCTAACTGCGTCAGGCAGCCTCAAAGACCAATGGGACATAAAGTGGGCTACAGACATACCGGCGTTAGGCGTCGTTCTCTCCGAAATAAAAGGCAGCTGGCTAGCACAAGGCACTGTTTCCGGCCCACGCCATGCACCGCGCGTTATAGCCACAGCCAACGCGCAGAATGTAGTGGCTGGTAAGTACCGCGTTGGTAAATTAGACGGCGCTGCGGACATCGATTTACGCGGCGCAACCATTTCGAGCATAAACGTACGCGCCAACGATCTAGTCGCCAACGACACCACCAAAATTACTGAGCTACGTATAAATGCCAAAGGACTTACCCAAGATCACAACTTATCCATCACTGCAGATACCCCACTGGGCAACATCGCGATACAAGCAAAAGGCGGTTATAGCGCGGGCGCGTGGACAGGGAGTTTGGAGAAAGGTCTCGCCGCATTGCCTGTTGCAGGTCAATGGCGTTTAGCTTCGCCGTTCGATATTTATCTATCCCAGCAGGAGTTGCATATTGGGTCATTGTGTTGGGATCAAGTAAAGGCTCAAGGCAGACTATGCGGCGAGACGGATTGGTCAAGCGAACAAGGGTGGCAAGGCGAGGCACAGGCCATCAACGTACCATTGAATCTTGTTGATTCGCTATTGCCGCTCGACACCAATCTCTTTGGCTTGGTCGATGGCAATGCCACGCTACAAACGATCAATCATCGCGCCACCGCGAATTTTCAAATGACCAGTACAACCGGCAGTCTTGTTTATCGCTCTGGAACCGATCAGGCGGTCGCAATGGGTTATACCAATGCCGCCGTCATCGGGCAACTTGCCGATGGTGTGCTAACGACTACTTTTTCAGTGCCATTACAAGACAACGATGACCTCGCAGGCAAGCTCGTCGTGGACATCGAAAAAGCCGAACAAACTATTAGCGGCGAACTGCACGCACAACTGACTCACTTCGCTTTATTGCCAGCATTTTTCCCTGCTATTGAAGAACCAGAGGCCAGCCTATTTGTGGATATCCAAGTAACTGGCACGTTAAAAGCACCACGATTTCTTGCCAACGTCGAACTCAATAAAGGGTCAGCATCCATTCCGAAACAAGGACTCGCGCTACGCGATATTGGAATCAAGCTCCGCACCTTAGAAAATGGCCACTTTGCGCTCAGAGGGGCTATGCGTTCTGGCGCCGGCGACCTGCGCATACAGGGCGACATCAACCCTTTTAGCGAAGGCGGCTGGACCGCGGAATTCACCGTTGCTGGCGAACGTTTTCAAGCGCTGGATATACCCGAGTATGAAATCGCGTTATCACCCGACTTAACCATCGACATCGCGCCTTACAAGGTAAAAATCAATGGCACAATCGCTATCCCTGATGCCAAACTCAGGCCGCGCTCAGGCCGCGGCGCCGTATCCGTGTCTAAAGACGTTATTGTCGAAGGTCAGATTAGTAACGGCGGCAAGCGCCGCTGGGAAGTGGAAAGCATCGTACGCTTCGAACTGGGCGAGAAAGTTAAATTCGAAGGTTTTGGCTTGACTGGACGTTTAACCGGAACCCTAGTCATCATCGACACCCCGCAACGACTCACCAATGCGCTGGGCGAAATACGCATTGTAGGCGGCCGCTATCAAGCTTACGGTCAAGACCTGGGTATCGAACGCGGCCGCTTGTTGTTTGTGGGTGGCCCTATTGACGATCCCGGCATTGACGTGCGTGCAGTGCGCAAAGTTGAGGACGTCACGGCGGGTTTGAATGTGCGTGGGCCGTTGCGCTCACCGACCGTCTCAATTTTCTCCACCCCGCCAATGTCAGACCAAAACGCACTCGCCTACTTATTGTTAGGTCGACCGGTTAGTCAGGCCTCGGCCAACGAAGGCTTACAGCTGTATAAAGCTGCGGCATCGCTAGGATTTAAAGGTGGCGAAATACTCGCAAAACAACTTGGCGATCGCTTCGGCATTGACGACGTGAGTTTAGAATCCGGCGGTCAATTCGACGAACCGACATTGCTCATCGGTAAATACCTTTCGCCGCGCTTGTACATCGGCTATGGCATTGGCCTGATAAATCAGCTTAACAGCATTCGCCTGCGTTATCGTTTAAGCAAGATGTGGACGCTGGAGGCCGATAGCGGGCGCACGACGGGTGCAGATTTACTCTACACCCTTGAAAGCAATTAGCACACCCGAGCCGTTTATAGAGGTACTCTAGAACTAGTTAACAACCTAGATCTTTCCACTTACGTATCCGCTGCTTGGCTTGGGAAATCTCCAACGCACTCATATCCATGGCCAAACCTTCGCGCTCCGCGTCAGCAAGTGGTGTCGCTTGCAACGCCGCCAAGCTATACCACATGTAAGCCTGAATTAGATCCTGTCGCAGCTTCATGCGCCAAGCGCGATTACTGCGCAAGGCGTAGTACCGACCCATCTCATATTGCGCGCCACCATGGCCTTGCAGGGCAGCGCGACAAAACCAATCCAGCGCTTTGGGCGTAGACGTGCCAGCGCCGTAGCCACAACAATAGCTTTGGCCCAATAAATATTGCGCCTGGGCGTCACCTTTAGTCGCCAAAGGCAACAATTCACCACGTTTGTTCAAAACGGGCCCAGCACAGGCAGTTAACAACACTATCAACGCTATCGATATTGACCAACGCATACTTGATTCTTTCTTCATTCTATTCAGAGGATGTTGCTTTGGCGACGGCCGCTAAGGGGAATTTAACATGATATACCGCATCCTCACAGCCAAGCTCAAGATCCATTTCCCATTCACCGGGCGCATTAAAAAACGCGCCCTTTATCCAGTAGACCCCCGAATGCTCACGTTCAGGAAAATTTTTAAAACTCGATGGGTCCGGCTTGAGTGCCTGCGTGGAAGTCAGTTGATACAGGTAATAGCGCACCGCGCAGCCCGACAGACCCGACCGATTTTTGCGCAGCGTAGCATAAAACTCAGAGGGCTCATTGGCCGTCAAAATTGTGGGCTTTTGCGTCAACGACACAGAGAAATCAGCCACTTCCTTGGTTTGAGTTTTCTGGCCTATGTCACAGCTTAACAAGCTAACGCTGAGGCCTAACACCAACGCCATTGCCAAGTCTGATCTCGGCGATGATATACCACACCGAGTACGCTCAAAGCAGCCAATTTGCTGCATAGCTCTCTCCATTGCCGCGCAGTGCGCTCTTCCAGTCCGTGCACCTTTTATATCACCGGCAAAAATTAAACACTAGCGCAAACTTAGTCGACAGTCGCGCTTAAACCCAGATTTTCCATTAGCCTCTACTGCGGTCGCACAAAGCACTGAATCTGCGCGAGAAAAGAAGAAAAACAGTCTGTCACCGTAGGGTGACTACGCCTCCGACTGTTTTTAATCTTTTCTCGCCCCTCTTCAGCACCTTGCGCACCCTCGCTACGAGGCTAATGGAAAATCTGGGTTAAAAGCCCGACCACATCACCGCTATGGGCGATGAACATCCAAGATACCGCGCTGAGATGGGAGCTAACGTCCACACGTTCGACGAACGCTTTCAATCCTAGATCTGACCTCGCAATATCCATCCAGCATGTTATGCTGTGAATCTAAGTAATATTACCTATAATTTCTAAGATCAGTTCTTATTTCGCTCTGGTTGTCCGGATGGATAGCTTTGCACGGGTCGACTAAAACGTTTCAAAGAGCGTGAAATACCAGAATTTTGGAATGGTGTAGCGGTGAATGAATCAGGCATCGATAGGTTTACTGAAGCACGCGGACATCAGCGCTCAAAAATCGCGCACCATCATCGCGGCGGCGTGTTTCGGCTGAGAGCACTGGGTCGCCATTTTAAGTTCGAGGAGGTCGACAATGTCTCTGTATCGGGCACTGGCGTGCGCTTGCCAATATCCCTAGATCCAGACACAGCCGTTACCCTCACCTATTCCGAAAAAGATTGGACCATTACTATCTCAGGCCAGGTCGCTTGGTCGGCGCGTAACACGCGGCTCAATCATTACCCTAGCTATCATGTTGGGATTCGCTTTGATCCCGAGAATATGCAAGACAACGCCTTATTCTTCATGGCGTTGCGCGAATTTATTGACCCCTTTACCTGGATGGGTTGAACAATCTGCTCAAGCTGTTCTCAGGTCAGCGAGGATTGATGGGGGTTTTTAGAAACTGGCCATCAATCGAACTGCACACAACGCCGACTCAGCGAGCCGAATTCAAAACCCACAACGGGAAAAGCGACTAAAGAGGGCACGACACTTGCCGCACCCAGAGCAAAAAGCAACGGGGAAAAATGTTCGTCAGTAGGGTGGGCAATGAGTGCGTTGGGTGTCTGCTGACGAAAATTGACGAGTGCTTCGATATCCCAAGTCTGCAACCGCTCTGCACACCATGCATCAAAGTCTTGCGCCCAAACAGGCGTCACGGGTGGGTCACTAAAATCTAGACGCGCCAAGTTATGAGTAATAACACCGCTACCCAACAGCAACACACCCTCTTCACGCAACGACGCAAGCGCATAACCTAAGCGAAACACCTCCTGCGCACTTGCACGCCGCGGTAACGATACTTGTAATACAGGAATATTTGCTTGCGGATACATATGCAGCAACGGCACCCAAACGCCATGATCAAAACCGCGCTGCGGTGACTCTGCGGCGTGGCCAAATTCTTGTTCGATACAAACCCTCACTTTTTGGGATAACGCCGGAGCGCCGGGTGCGGGGTATTGCACTTGATACAGTGGGGGAGGAAAACCGCTGAAATCATAGATCAGCGGCTTGGTTTCTACAGCGCCCGTACTAAGTGGTGACGTTTCCCAATGCGCCGAAACGACAACAATTGCCTGGGGCGTGGGCATCGCTTGGGCCCAAGCGCGCAGAGGCGCACCCTTAACGTGATCAAGCGCTAGAGTCGGCGCACCGTGCGCTACAAAACCAACTGGCATTGTCATTCTTTACATCCCTGACGTTGAGGGTTTACGAGGAAATTTGGCGATCACATCAAGCGGTTTGCCTGCCCGTTTTACACTGATCGGCAACCAAGTACCCGGCGCCATGTGTTGCACGGTATTGACCAGATCGCCCACTCGAGGCTTGGCCAAACCGGCAACGTCAACGATCAAATCTCCTGCTTCGATACCTGCGCGTTGCGCGATGCTGTCATTGACCACGCTCATGACACTAACGCCAGCCTCATTTTGTTCGATCGCAACGCCTAGGCGCGGCATCTCGTCTTGCGGTTCTTTTGTCTCGGGCAAACCGAATACGGCATCCGCAAATTTGGCTGTTAGTTCCGCACAGTCGAACTGATTGTCCCAGGGAATTAACACCGCAGTGTCTTTGATCCCCATTGCATTGAGCTGTTGCGGCACGCCAAAATCATTCATCATATGGCCGCTACCCATAATACCAATCACCAACGGCGGATTTTTTCGTAGTGCTACTTCCGCCATACTCTGCGCCATCGCGCGGTCCCAAAGTTGCTGACTTTCAACGAAGCGCATAAATGCCGGATTTTTGCGCAACGCCTCGTCATTGAGCACCTTGTCTTGATGAGGCTTGCCGTGCATCTGAAAACTGCCCGCCAACAATTTTAGGTATTCTTCACTCGCCGCCGCCGGGTCACTCACGCCTTCGCGCTCAGCCTTGGGAATGGCCGCCCAACCTTGTTCGCCGACCTTGCGTATTAACTTCTTATTCACATTCAGCGCGTGCATGGGGATGTTGTTAATTCGCGCAAAATGAAACAACGGCATATATAAGGCTGGATCGAAACTCCAATATTCACTCCAACGTACTTTCGTTAGAAACTCACTCTCGCTCAGTTGGTTTGCCACCCACTGATCTAAAACGGGTTGCGCAGCGCGCGGCAGCATTTCCAGACCAATCGACAAATCTGGACGTACAGCATAAAACGCGGCCAAGGTATAAAGCTGCCAGCGATGATGATCAGCATTGTCGTGAAACTCGCCCAACAACACTACTTTACTAGCCGCCATTTTCGCGGCCAACGACGGCATGGAAAGGACCGCGTTAGAACCCGGCACCAG
>JANPPH010000162.1:0-3518 GCA_031428395.1 Gammaproteobacteria bacterium | reverse complement strand
CCAGCCAGTATAGGGCGCTGGACAATAAAAAATTGCGTACTTCATTGCGGCCGTAATTGAAAATTAATGTACCCCAATCACGGTGTTCGCCCATGCGTGGGTCTTCATGTTCGTAAAGCGCTGTCCCATCGAAGCGAGCCAAGCCGTGCGGGTCTTTGGGAAAATGCCCAGGCACCCAGTCGAGTAAAACGCCAATGTCGTGCTGATGGCAAAGATCGACAAAAAAGCGGAAATCGTCGGGTGTGCCGTGGCGACTGGTGGGGGCGTAGTGGCCGATGGTTTGATATCCCCACGAGGCGTCGAGCGGATGTTCGGTGATCGGCATAAGTTCGATATGGGTGAAACCCATTTCTTTGACGTAAGCAACGAGTCGGTTAGCCAGCTCTCGATAATTAAGAAATTCGTCGTGTTCAGTGCGTTGCCACGAGCCTAAGTGGGCTTCATAGACAGACATCGGTTTATGCAGCCAGTCGGCCGCAGCGCGGCGTTGCAACCAGTCTTGGTCGTGCCATGCATATTGACTGTCAGCAATGACGATGGAGGCAGTGCTGGGGCGGCGCTCAAACTGTTGCGCGTAAGGATCTGCTTTAAGATAAATATTGCCAGTATGTCGGTTGCGGATTTCGAATTTGTATAGCGCACCTTCATTCAGATCGGGAATAAATAATTCCCAAACGCCGGACGACCCGAGCGAGCGCATCGGGTGGCGGCGGCCATCCCATTGATTGAAATCACCGACGACGCTGACACGCTCGGCATTGGGCGCCCACGTCGCAAATAAGACTCCGCTTATACTGTCCACACTGTGCGGATGAGCGCCTAGAATTCGGTAGGCATGCCAATGTTTGCCTTGGCCGAAAAGGTATAAATCGTAGTCGGCTATCTGGGGCGGAAAGCAGTAGGGATCATGGGCCCGTTGTAAATGATTGTTGCTGTCTTGCCATTGCAAACGATAGCGGCTGGGTACGCGGTCAGTCTCGCCGTGCCAGATAAAAAAGTCGCTATTGGCGACGCGTGTCATGGGCAAATTGCCCTCGGCAATACTGACGCTTGCCGCACCGGGGATAAACGCTCTGACCACCTCGCCATCACCAAAAGGATGTTTTCCAAGCAGCGAAAAGGGATCGTGGTGGCGCGCTTCAAGTACCTTTACAATTTCCTCGTCAACAACATTGCTTGCATGGCCCACGGCTCGTTCCTATCCTTAGTTTGCTTTTCGGTGATAAGCAGAATTAACTATTAAATTTCAGATGAAGAAAATACTATCATCACTTTGGCCCTACGCCAAAATTGTAGTCAGGCTCGCGTGAAGGTGAAAAAATGATAGCATAGTCGGGGCTTGGCAGGCTGTTCATGGGCTTTCGCCACATCCAAATCAAATTAATCTTATTGTGCGGTTTGTTGAAACTAACTGATGAAAGCAAATATTAAATGATGACTGGACTGCGGAGTGGACGTTTTGTAAGCCGTTTAACACGCAATACATTGGCTTTAGTGCTGGCAGGTGGACGCGGTACCCGCCTAAAGCAGCTAACGTCGTGGCGCGTCAAGCCGGCAGTACCTTTTGGCGGAAAATTTCGTATCGTCGATTTCCCGCTATCCAATTGCGTCAACTCAGACATCCGCAGCATCGGGGTGTTGACGCAATACAAATCACACTCGTTGATCCGCCATATCCAACAAGGTTGGAGTTATTTGCGCGGCGAGTTCAATGAGTTCATCGAAATATTGCCCGCGCAGCAGCGTATCGAGGATTCCTGGTACTCCGGCACGGCAGATGCGGTCTATCAAAACCTCGATATTATCCGTATGCACAGCCCAACGTACGTGCTGATATTGGCAGGCGATCATATCTATAAAATGGATTACGGCCCCATGCTTGCGCAACACGTTGAACGTGGCGCGGATGTGACCGTCGGCTGTATCGAAGTGCCGGTAAAGCGCGCCAATGCCTTCGGTGTTATGAGCGTCGATGATGCGTGGCGAATTACCGAATTTAAAGAAAAACCTGATGAACCGACGCCTATGCCAGGTCGGCCGGGTATAGCGTTAGCCTCCATGGGCATTTATGTCTTTAATACCGATTTCCTCTATGATCAGTTAATCAAGGATGCCGACAATATCAAATCCTCGCACGATTTTGGTAAAGATATTATTCCTTCGGTGATCCACTCCCATTGTGTCAACGCCTACCCGTTTCGCGACGAACAAACGGGCAAACAGGCCTATTGGCGAGACGTGGGTACGGTTGATGCCTTTTGGGAAGCCAACATGGAATTGGTTGGCGTAACGCCAGAACTGAATCTTTATGATGAAGATTGGCCGATATGGACATACCAAGAACAATTACCGCCAGCCAAATTCGTTTTCGATAGCGATGATCGGCGCGGCATGGCTATGGATTCGATGGTCTCTGGAGGCTGTGTGATATCGGGTGCGACGATACGCCATTCGTTGCTGTTTTCGAAAGTGCGCATTGAGTCTTGGTCCTACGTGCAGGACGCAGTGGTGCTGCCAAATGTGGAGATCGGTCGCCACTGCCGCATCCGGCGCGCGGTCATCGACAAAGGTTGCAAAATTCCAGACGGCACAGTAATAGGCTACAATTTGGAAGAAGACGCAAAGCGTTTCTACGTCACTGAAAGCGGCATTGTGTTGGTGGTTCCTGAAATGCTTGGTCAAGAATTGCACTATGTCCGCTGATAACCGTATAAAAGTCGTGCTCGGCTGGCATATGCATCAGCCGCATTATCAAGACTTGATTAGTGGCGAATATCACCTGCCGTGGACCTATCTACACGCCATAAAAGACTACGTCGATATGGCGGCGCATTTGGAAGCCGTGCCCAATGCGCGCGCCGTGGTAAATTTCGCGCCCATCCTGCTCGAACAGATTGCCGATTACAGCGATCAGATAAAGGCCTTTCTCGCCGAAGGCGCGGCGATACGCGATTCTTTGCTCGCGGCGTTAGCGTGCACCATCTTGCCTACTGATCCTGAGCTACGCGAACTGCTGGTGCGAAATTGTTTGCGTGCCAACCAAGAACGTTTAATTAATCGCTTCCCTCCGTTCCACCGCCTCGCCGACCTGGCGCGTGTTTTTCACACTCAACGCGATAGCATCAGCTACGCCAGTGAGCAATTTTTGGCCGATATCGTTGTCTGGTATCACCTTGCCTGGATGGGTGAGACCGTCCGACGCAAAGATGCGCGAATAAAGCAGTTGATGGAAAAAGGTGGCATGTATACCTTGCATGACCGACGAATTTTGTTGGAAGTTATCGGTGAACTGCTTGCGGGTGTGATCGGACGCTACAAAGCCTTGGCTAAGAGTGGCCAGGTGGAATTGTCGTTTACACCTTATGCGCATCCTATTGTTCCCTTGTTGCTGGATTTTAACGTCGCTAAAGAAGCGATGCCCAACGTTATACTTCCTTTGGTTGAACATTATCCGGGAGGTGAAACGCGCGCCCATTGGCACGTCGACAAAGGTATCGAGGCGTTTCGCGATGTGTTCG
>JANPPH010000161.1:0-12092 GCA_031428395.1 Gammaproteobacteria bacterium | reverse complement strand
TCTTTCCAGGGCACAATATACGTAATGTTCGGCAAATCCTTGTTACCGTAAATGCGTGCCCCTTCTAATTCCACCTTATCTTCGGCACCAACATTAAAACTATTTAGGCTTAATACGGCCGCAACTGTAATAAATGTCCTTTTCATTGCTTTACCCCGCTACTTGTGGCGGGCTTGGGCGCCCGTTGCTTTAGATCTGCAATCCAATTACTGACCTGCTTATCCGGAGGCGCTGTGAGTTGCTGATATTTTTCGTAATGCTCAAGCGCTTGGGTTGAGTCTTGCAAATACAGGTCAAGCAATATGCCGAGATTAAGATGCGCACTGGCGTAGTTTTGGTCGATCGCTAATGCCGCCTCATAGGCCTTGCGCGCATCGTCAAAGCGGCCCGCATTGCGATGAGCGACACCCATATAGTTATGCGCAACCTTATTGCGCTGGTTTATTGCAAGCGCTTTTGCAAAGAAGCTTTCCGCTTCTTTGGGTCGATTAGCGCGAAAGTTAATAATCCCCAAATTTACATACGGGCCGGAAAAATTTGGAAAGCTTTGAGTGAGGCTCAGAAGCAATGCCTCGGCCTGCTTATCTTGCCCGGCCTGCATGGCTTTCAATGCTTCGTCAAACTGCTGCTGCGCCTTTTGATCGACCTTAATAGCGGCGGTCGCCGTAGCATCGCCTTTTGGCGCTTTTGCTGCAGTGCGTACCGGTATACTGCAGGCATGCAACAACAGTAAAGCAATGCCTGCAACAAGCCACTTTGGGACGTTACTGTAAACCATCGGCCACCGCATCAGGTCGTTCAACTTTGCCATATCGCGCCGGCAGCATTGTCGCCAACGCACCAAAGCTCTTTTTGATCCACTCGTCATAAATTCCCGAGTTAACACGCTTCACGTTAGCTTCGTAGAACTCGATTGATTTTTCTTCAAGCGGATAGGCTTGCTCTTCAAGTACTAACTCATATTGTTCGAGCGCTTCTGCAGACATACCCTTTGGCCGCTCAGAATCCAACAAGGCACGACTGAACTCACTGTACATTTGCGCCACTCGATACGTCGCCGCCGTAGCAACCTCGGCGATTCTAAACTCGGCGGCTTGGTTGAATGACTTCAACGCGACATCTAATGCTTGGCGCTTCTTTGCAATATTGGCTTTCAGAGGCTCTATCAATTGCACTTGATGGAACGCTTCATACGCAGGCTCGGCTAACACGATGGCGGCATTAGCAGCAAGATACTTTAAGCGATCGCTTGGGTTAGGCGTTTTTTGCACTGCTTCAAGAATTTGCTTCAACCACAAATGCTGGCTGGTTGTTTGCTTTTGCTTCTCGTAGAGCGATGCAATTTTTTGGCGCACCTCTATCGATTGGTCAAAACCGCTGGCGCTTTGATCGAGGAAACGCTTGTACGCAGCAATGGCCTTATCTGGGTCGTTGCCCTTCTCGTACAATTCAGCTGCTTGCATCAGCGCATCGCGACTCAGGTTAGGATCGCCCTTCGTACCAGCAATTCTCTCCAATTGTTCAGCGGCCTTGACGCCATTGCCGGACTCTAAATAGGCCAGCGCCAATTTATCGGGAATATCTTTCGCCAGTTTATGGCTTGGGAAATCGCGCTGGAAGGCTTCCAACACCTGGATAGCTTTAGCCCAGTCCTTAAGTTTGATTAAGTTAGCCGCAGCATCGTATTCCGCCGTGACACGAATAGTTGAAGCCGCAACAACCTTAGCGACGCGCAAGAAATGCGCAGTAGAGCCCACAAGATCCCCAGCATCGCGCGACTTTTCGCCCTGTTTGTAAATCGATGCGGCTAAACGTTCACTCAAGGCATTTCTTGCGGGGTCGCCTTGAGGCGTAACCTGTAGCGCCTCCACATAGTCTTTTTCCGCTTGCGCAAAATTACCTTCTTCGAAATCCGAGTGGGCAATGATCAGCAAAGCTTTACGTCGCGTTGCCAGATCATTCGCTGGTGCAGTGTCGAGAATATGGCGCGCAAAGCCGAGTGCTTCCTTATATTGCTTAGTGTCAAACATCTCTTCCACGACCTTCATTAAGACAGCCGGGGCGCGTGGGTCTTTAGGATAAAGCTTGGAGAAGCGCTGTGCGCTTTGAATCGCTAAGCGGGCCCAAAAATCTTTGTCTTCACCGTCCAACGTCTTTTTGTACTCTTCGTAGGCTAATAAAGCAGCATACCCTGCTTCCGCACCTCGCTTA
This sequence comes from Gammaproteobacteria bacterium, assembly GCA_031428395.1. GTDB lineage: Bacteria > Pseudomonadota > Gammaproteobacteria > JAADHS01 > JAADHS01 > JANPPH01. The sequence continues at coordinate 9,881 of JANPPH010000161.1, read as the reverse complement.
TGACGAGAGTAGTTGTAGGCAGTTTTTTCGTATTCACGTATCGCTTCAGCGAAACGATGATCCTCATACAATACTTCAGCCGCAAGAAAATTAATCTCCGCCGCTTTCGGGTGCTGCAGGAAGTTACGCAGGAAAGTGCGGTACCACTTTGCTGCTTCTTCATAATCGGTCGCACGTTTACTCTTTTGCGCTTGAGCATGATAGTACCGGCCTAACTCTTCAGTGGTAGCCGCGATGATCGTATCAATTTGCTCGGCCTCGGCATCGCTGCCGCGCATGAGATATTCTCGGAAACCATGATGTGTGTTGGTGGCCCAATATTCGATAAACGCCTGATAGCGTCGCACTAATTCCTTTTTTGCGGGCAACACCAAGGTCGGATAGCCGCGCTGCTTATAAATTTCTATCGCCTTCACGTGCATAAACAATTCTTGTGGATGTTCTGGGCGTTGCTTACCAAATGCACTGTAGGCAGCGGCCGCGTCGGTATAGCGCTCTTGCTGTAAATAAAACTCGGCAAGATTTTTATAGATCAGAAACTCGTAGTTGGGTGGTTCGCCTGTGGTGAACTGCTTTGCCAAGGTGTCAACCCCGCTTAAGCTGGACAGGCTGAGACTGATTACTCTAAATGTATCCGACAGCAACTCTTTGTCACCACGGTTCAAAAAATCTGCGTCGGCAATGGCACCGGCCAAGCGCTTATTGGCGATTTTAATGTCGAGCAAAGCAAAAAACGACTTCAGCGCTTCCGCATATTTTTCCTGTTTATATAACGCCCATCCGTGTTTAAAAATGGCGCGCTCGAAAAATACCGTTTTCTTGCCGAACTTCAGCGCTGCTGCGTACGCTTGTTCCGCATCATCATACAAGCGACGGCTGAAAAACAATTCACCGCGCCGAAACTGCACTTCATCCATATAACGACTATTGGGATAAGTTTTCACCAGCTGGGTCAGCGTATCCAGAGACTTTTGGATATCACCAGTCGCTTCATAAGCTTTGGCCAATTGATAAAGAATTCGATCATTGTCAGGCGAATTGGGGTAGGAACGCAGCAAGCTTTGATATAACGCCATCGCCTTCTTATAGTCCGGCACGGCTTCCACCGCCTCTGCCTTGGTTTGCGCTTGCGTGTCCACAGCAGGCAGGTCTTCACCCGCCTTCATTTCAAGATCAGCAAGACGACGCATCGCTTGCTTACGTAATGTTTCGTCTTTGATCGTCCCTAGCAAGGACTCATAGTTTTCCTTGGCCTTATTCATGCTATTTTCAACAGGCAAATCGCGGTCGATTTTTACCGTAGCGTTCTCTAAATTTTTTAGCGTAGGAGACTTGTCTTTTGCGACATTAGAGCAAGCTGACAACAGGCCGACACACACACTCACGCTAACAAACCACCATGAACATCTCATCGCGCTGGCTCTTTACGATCAGCGACTCGGTCATACAATTGCGCCATGGAGAAACGTGCTTGAGCGAGATACACGCTAAGATGCGCTTTCTTTTGCTCTAACTTTACAGCCACTTCGCGTTGAATATAGGCAGTGTGTTCTTTGAGTGCCACCGCATTATCGCGCTGCAGCTTTTCTGCGCGCGTGCTCAAATCGGAAAATTGTTGTTTCACTTCACTGCTTACGCTTTGCCGCTGCGTTAACCCTGGGTTGGGTTGATCGTTGGCATTTGTTTTTTTTCTCGCGCTAGAAGCGAGCAGGGAAATCTCCCGTAGGCGCTGTTGCACAGCCTCTTGGACACGCCGCAAATCTCGATAATTGCTTACAGCCAAGAAGAAGTCGCTATTTGCCATCAGCTGGATAGCCGCTCGCACTTCTGGCGACGTAGCACTCCCTTCCGTGGCTTGTTTTTCGTCCAGGAAATTTCGCAAAGCCACGCTCTTTTGCACGGCTGCAAGTGCCGCTTCGGTGCGTTTCAATTCGCTGGCGTAGGTGGTTATGGCCGTGTCGTAATATTTCAACGCTTGCCCCGATGCCATGGCTTGACTCAACGCATAAGGCACTGCCATATACGCTTCTAACACAGCACCTTCTGAAGGATTGCGTTTGAGTAACTCCATCCATGGCACAAGCGCTTGCTCGTGCATACTTAGCATTAAGTTGGCCCAACCGATGCCTAATAGCGCGCGGCCTGAATGCAGACCATTTAAACGAATACGCTCCAAATAGGGCTTTGCTTCCATCGGCGATTTAGCTTGCAATAATAAATACCCAAGCGCCAAGTTGGCCTTATCCTTAAGCGATCGCATTTCTTCGCTGGCAAAGTTTTGGCGGCCGAGTTTATTAAGCTCCTCGACGCCTTCTTCCAAGGCCCCGGTTTTCAACAGTGCAATAGCATAATTGTATCGGCCGTAATGGCCTTGCTCAGTGCGACCTTTTACGCCAGCCAATAATTCTGCTGCACGGCGGAGCTGGCCGTTCCTCATCAAGAGTAACGCACGTAGTACATCCCGTTGTTCTTCGAGATCATCCGGCAACGATTTGGGCAATCGCTCTATGCTCTCTTCCACGCCTTTTCCGTCATTGCGTTGATAGTAGGCGTGGGCGAGCTTAAGTCGCAGCTGGCTCTGCAATTCCAACATTTGCTTGCCTTGGATTAGATCAACGGCTTGGCGCGCATCCTCAAGCAAGCCGTAGTCGATAAAAAGGTCTGCCGCGACGGGCCATACATCGTTTTTGTTTGCTGGAAGGCGATTAGACTTGATGGCAGCCAACAAATGACTTAGCGCAATGACTTTGTCTTGCTGTAAGGCGTGGAACAGGACTTCGCCGTAGTAAGGGTCTTTGACTTCCACAGGCGGCATCGGCAATGGTGTCGCAGACGCCGAACCCACGCACATCAGCACAGCGCCCAAGCTTAGCGTTACTTGCCGGAAAGATCTTTTAAGCAATACGAACGTCATTAGGTTATTGGCTTTGCCAGTCGCGAATGATGAGCTTGGGGGCTTTGTCCGCTAAGTTCATGTTCACTTCAATCAATTTTTGCTGCCACACCTTATTGAAGTTGAACGTGGTACTACTCGTGCCAACCTTGTTACCTTGCAGATAGGCAACTAGTTCATGTCCGCCAACGGGTAAGTTGCCAAAATACAGTCGATGCACGCCGCCCTTGAACAATGCCTCTTGTTCTTTTGGCGTATATACATGATTGGCGATCACATTACCATCTAAGGCAAGCTTTACCTGCATCGAGCTATCAACAGCTCCGGTGTTAGGCTGCAACGAGAGGAACACCGCTAGTTGCGCACTCGTAGGAATGAGCGCTTCTTCACTTAATAAAACGAGGTCTCGGTTAATCTCTAGTGCTTCTTTCTTGAGCGCTTGCGCAGTTTTATCAAAAGTATAAGGCGTAGACGATCGGGGCGCAGCTTCCTCCGCTATCCCTACGCTTACTTGCGATAACAACATCGCCGCGATGGCAAACAATCTCACAAACATGTAGATGAAGTCTCGAATTCCTGTCGATGTATGGGGCCCGTTAACACAGCGCGGCAACTGCTTCATTCAGACCATCCTTTCACCATGTTGACGTGCTCGCTCGGCGGACTCTTTGGGGATTCTTGATCCAGCCTAAGTCGCAGCAATGCCCCATGACACCAGGAATGAAGGCGGTGCGGTCCAGCATCAGCAAGCCGTAGTGGATATCGACATCCGCCAGAAAAAACTGTAGAGGGGAAAATTGCTAGCGCGCATTCCCGCGACTCCCATGTCACCTGCCCAGGTCGCCGTAAATCCCTAAGTCCGAACAATGCTTGCGCCCTTTGATTCCCCATGAAGTGCCATGCAAAAAGTGGATGACTATGAGCGCTGTTCAACTACCGATAATAAATTCATCATCATCCTATTTCATCAATGTCTCTGTTTAACAGGATTATAGACGCTTGCACCATAAGTACTTGTCCTAACCGCCAGATTAGTAGCACCACCATGTTCATGAAAATCTATGGCTATGGTACTAAATCTTGCAGTGGAATATCGCCTAAACTAACAACTTTGTTACGACCGGATGCTTTCGCACTGTAAAGACATTGATCTGCGTGACCAATCAATGCGTCACCGCGTATCTTGATATTATTTTCGCCGACTGCCGCATTGTAGGTGGCGATACCTATGGAGATGGTGACATTGAATTGTTCGCCGCCCGGTAACGTGAACGGATGTTCATCAATAGCGCGACGCACACGCTCCGCCACTTCTTCAGCTTTATCGCCGCTAGTTTGACTTAACAACGCCGCGAATTCTTCGCCACCGTAACGTGATAGCACGTCACTACCACGCAATTGCGCGCGAATCAGCGCTGCGACTTCGCGCAACACATGATCACCCGCCTGATGGCCATAGGCGTCATTGACGCGTTTGAAAAAATCGACGTCCAACAGCATGCAGGATAGTGGCACGCGATTACGCTGCGCGAATTCCACTTCTTCGCGTAGCCGTTGTTCAAAAAAACGACGATTGTTGATGGCGGTGAGGGTGTCGGTTAAGCCCTGGCGTTTTAAGCGCTGGAGATTAACCGCATTTTCAAGGCAAATTGCTACAATTGCCGCAAGATGCTCGAAAAAATCGGTGCGCACACCTTTGACAAAGCGCTCATTTTCGGTACTGCCTATATTTAAGCTACCGATCAGTTTGCCGTAACGCACTAGGGGTAATAGCGCAACGCTGCCGAGTCGGCAATTAGTTTTAGGAAATAATCCCGAATGCTTAGCAGCTTTGTAGGGGCTGAGAGTCGGAAACAGCGAATAGGGATAAAGTTCGATTAATTCCTCGAAACTAGAAGCGAAAATCAAAGACGGATATTCCGCCAGCTTCACGCCTTCTTCTTCAAGGTTACGGCGAATTTCGTATTCTTGATCCACTAGCAACAGCGTTACTGCATCCCAATTGAACGAATCGGGACGAACCACTGCTTGAAGTAGTTCAAAGACTGAATTTAGGCTGACTAAACGCAACTCAAAAGCCTGAAAGCGACGTAATTTGCGCTCATTAGACCGCGCTTCCTCAATAAACGAGTCGAATTTTCGACGTAATTCGTTTTCGGGTGGCTCGAACTTTTTTTGCGGATTGATCGTCATTAGTCGTCCCCATGCTACGAACGCGAATTTAAGTCTTTTATTTGTTTATGATTTATGCCATTTTTAGACGCTATACCTGCAGGTCAAAGCGCACTTGCAACGACGTCGCCATGGCAATAAGTCTTCTGATGCAATAATCCAGCCAGTGTTGGCCTGAAGCACAACCGCGCTATAATCGTCACCGTCATGGATCTATCTTTTATACAACCGTTGCTGGATTGGCTGGCGAATCACCCAAATTGGGCGAACGCCATCATATTTCTGGTTGCTATGGCCGAATCTTTGCTTATTGTCGGGATCATTGTCCCAGGCGCGTTAATTATGTTGAGCGCCGGGGCCTTGATCGCGGTGGGTACCTTGGATTTTTGGAGCTGCATGCTTTTTGCCATACTCGGCGCGATCGTCGGCGATGGCCTGAGTTACTTCATCGGTTATCGCTATAAAGATCAACTGCGTGGTATTTGGCCGTTTCGTAGCCATCCGGCTCTAATTAGCCGGGGTGAAGCGTATTTTTTCCTGCACGGCGGTAAGAGCATTTTCTTTGGTCGCTTTGTTGGGCCAGTGCGAGCAGTTATTCCTGCTATCGCGGGCATGCTAGGTGTTCCACCGGTACGTTTTTTTGTGATCAATGTCGTGTCCGCTGTGGCCTGGGCGCCAGCTTATCTACTTCCCGGCATTGCTTTTGGCGCGTCGTTAAAATTAGCCGCCGAGGTCGCTACACGACTGGTTATAGTATTGGTGGTCTTAATCGCACTGTTATGGCTATCGATTTGGCTGGTACGACGAGTGTTTTTGTTTTTACAGCCACGCGCCAATGCGATGGCGACCCAGCTTCTAGATTGGTCCCGCGCGCATCCAAGGTTAGGCGTAGCTTTCACCGCCGTGCTTGATCCACAAAAACCTGAATCACGCGGCTTGGCGATATTGGCAGCCGTGCTGGTGATCGCGGCCTTCTTATTCTTGGAAATTATAGAGAATATTTTAAGCGACGCACCGTTACGGCGTATCGATCAAGCCATCTATCGCTTCTTTTTGGGCCTACGCACGCCGTGGGCAGACCAAATCATGGTGTTTGTGTCTGAACTGGGCGATGCGTCCGTCAACATCCCCCTGTCCTTAGGCATACTGCTATGGCTGATGTGGCGCCGACACTGGTTTGCTGCGGCTCACTGGCTTGCTGCGGTTGCCTTTGGTGCGGCCGTCTCCGCGTCGCTTAAACAATATTTAAGCATTCCACGGCCCAATAATGTCTACGAGGGCCTAGCGACTTTTGCATTTCCCAGCGGCCACGCCACTATCAGCATGGTGATTTATGGCTTTCTCGCGGTTATTATCGCGCGTGAGCTGCGCGGTCCTATGCGTTGGATACCCTACGCCGTCTCTACAGCCTTCATTGCCGCCATTGCCCTTTCAAGACTCTACCTAGGCGCACATTGGTTGTCCGACGTGCTGGGTGGTCTCACGTTGGGCCTAGCGTGGGTGGCATTACTTGGCATTGCCTATCGCCGCCACGCTACGCCGCATATTTCCGTGTCAGGCCTAATTAGCGTTACCGCTATTGTCTTAGTCGTCGCCGGCACCTGGCACATCAGTCAACATCATCAACGTGAATTGCAACGTTATGCGCCGCGGCCCGATATCACATTTTTCGACGCAAATGAGTGGTGGTCCGATCAATGGCAAACTCTGCCGGCCTACCGAATAGATTTCGAGGGAGAATTCGAAGAGCCTCTGGTATTGCAATGGGCCGGGAAGATTCATGATCTTGAAAATTATCTGCTAACGCGCGGCTGGCAAAGACCCGTGCCCTTAACATTTTCCACGACGCTACATTGGCTACAGCCAACGCCTCCGATAGCCACCCTGCCGTTGTTGCCGCACGCGCATAACGGCCGCCACGAAGCACTGATCCTCACCTTGCCCGATACACAAAACCGGCAAATCGTCATGCGTCTTTGGCCCGCCGACATTCGCCTTTCTCCCAGCAACATACCTGTCTGGATTGGCAGTGTCGCCTATCAGCATTTGACCGACTTGAGCTTGTTCACCGTGCCGCGAAGCGAACCAAAACCGGAATTAGCTTTGCAGCGCTTTACTGAATTTCTTGACGGTGTCGAATGGAAAGCAGAAGTCCGCGAAGCAGTGGCCGCCAATAATGACAATATCGCATGGAGCCATAAAGTTTTATTGATTAAGGAAAAAAGCAATGAAAAATAGACCATTTATCGATCGCCTTGGCTTTGCCGTCGAGGGCATCAAAATGGGTTTCCGCCAGGAAAGCAGCATTCGGACACAAGTGATGTTTGCTGCGGCGTTGTTACCCATGCTGATAATACTGCGGCCAAGTTTAGTGTGGTGGGCGATCGCAGGCGCAATGGCGAGCGCAGTAATCGCCGCAGAATTATTCAACACTGCATTGGAAAATGTCATTGATCTCGTTCATCCGGACTATCACGCAAAAGTAAAACTTATAAAAGATTGCGCGGCAGGGGGAGTGTTGTTACTGAGTATAGGAGCGTTGTGGGTTGGATTTTTAATGGTGTTGTCGGTGTTGTAATATGACGTCAGCACCCTGAACGTTCAGCATATCTTGAAAATCCTAACAAAGAAAAGAGTTCTTCCGTCCGTGATGGGAAAGTTCACCACGAACGGAAGATCACTTTGGGCAACAGCATTTATACAACCCGTGTCAACGCCACTGGCCTTGCTGGTTTTTTTTGGACTATCCACTTCGTGCTATATTTTTAGTTTGCGGCGATTTTACCTTTCGATGACCAGCGCGGAGTCATCCAAGCGCCACGATTCGCCAGCGGCGAAACCAACCAATGTCGCTCTGACGCGGACCGTATGCACACCTGCGAGCGGTACGATGCGAACAACGGTTGTCGTAGCGCTAACCCAATTTCCGCCACTAACGTTATTATTGGACGTGCATAACGCGTTATCACTGCTAGAGGGAGGCGCCACGAACCCATCGACCAGTATGTCAGTATTCAACCATGTCACATGATCCAGCGCAGTAACTTGGCACTCTGCGTTGTACGAAACCACGACCCTTTGATTCGCCACTGTGGTCACAAATGCAACACTCGTGGCTCCACCATCAGTTAGCTGCACAAAGACAGCCAGGCCAGCGCCAGTGATAGGAATAGTACGTGTAACGGCATTGAGAACATCCGCCGATGCGGAGCTGATCCATGCCATTGTCAGCCCTGCCGCTACGCCGATAAATATTCCGTTTTTTTTCATTTCGTGCTCCTTCATCATCCGTTGATAGACAAAAAGAACCATCCTTGCCTAGCGCACAGCTAGGTACAACAAATACCCTGGGTCCGAACAGGGCATTAATTCAAACTATGGGGTGACGACTGTATCGCCAGGTGGTTTTAGTTTTTAGCGAATGCCTCTAACAGTAGTGTTCGTAATTTGTGACCCATACATTGGTTTATTGAACTTCGGTTTCGCTGAATACAGGCGCTTGTAATTGATCAAGAATTTCGTGGGCCTTAACACGAACTGCCTCATTGCGATCGTGCAATGCTAATTCAGCCATCGCTTTGGTCGCCGGGGCCGTTGCAGTTGGACTTTCCGCGTAACTTTGCAGTGCCATAAATCGAACAGCCGACGAACTGTCGTACTGCATCAACTGTCGCAAATTTTCTTCCGGCAGCTCTAAGCCCGCAGAGGCTGCTTTGGCCACCGCACGAAAACGCACGCGCGCATCGGTATCCGTTAGCGCATTTAACAGCGCATCACGCGCTTGCGCGCCCTTACGCTCAATCACTGTCTCTATCGCCAGCGCGCGCTCCACGGGGTCCGATGCCAAAAGTGCGTCCTCAAATTGACGAGTGCTGGCCCACGTTTCTGGTTTCACGGGAACGATGCCGCGGCCTTGGCCCTTAGCGTAAATCCACACGGCGCTCAACGAAGTCTGCTCGCTCGCGCCATACAGGAAAAACACATCGAAGTCCTTCAGCAACGTACGTAGGCCTTGGTCGAGCGGCGCATTATCAATGTGCGCCGAAAGGCTGGCCAAAGAAATGTCATCGCTTGGAATAATTGGCATATCAGTTTGGCGCGCGATTTGATCGATAAGCCATGAGAGTGACCGATTGCGAAATGCGGCATGCAAACGTCCGTCGCGTATTAGAATGCCTTCATCTGCCAACACTGAGTGACGCTTGTCATGCGATTGTGTGCCGGCGATAAGCGCGCTTGCTGCTTGCTTCGGCACTGCGATTGGCGCTGGAATTTTCGTCACTTCTGAAGAAGTACGTGGTTGATCTGTCACCTGCAGCCAAAGGAATGAGCCTATGGCCCCCACAACAGATAACTGCACTAAGAGATTAAGACGATTACGCATACACGTATCACTCTCCCTCGGTTATGGTAAGCACTCATACAAACATGCTTGCCAAGCTCGCTGCTTAACCCACGGGGCGAATTCGCCGGAAACGCTGTCAGTGTAGTTCAAGTTTGCGATAGTAGAAGGGGCGCTTTTCGTCGCAAATTTGTCATCGAAATGTATGGCATTTGCAGCATAAAACGCCCGCAAGTCCACGCCCAACATCGAGACACATTAAACCCAGATTTTCCATTAGCCCTCTACTGCGGCCGCACAACGCACTGAATCTGCGCGAGAAAAGATGAAAAACAGTTTGTCACCGTAGAGTGACTACGCCTCCGACTGTTTTTCATCTTTTCTCGCGCAGATTCAGTGCGTTGTGCGGCCGCAGTAGAGGTTAATGGAAAATCTGGGTTAAACGAAGAACGCCACCCGAAGGTGGCGCTCAGT
>JANPPH010000160.1:0-6870 GCA_031428395.1 Gammaproteobacteria bacterium | reverse complement strand
GTTGCGAAATGCGGTAGCGGGATTTCTTGTCCAATACGTGGATCAAGAATTTTTAGTTGAATTTTTTGCATGATAGAACTCGCTGACAAGAACAATAAGTTGATGGGCCAACTGGGTTTTTGACGAACGAGCCAAATGTTTTTCGCCACCTTCCCAAAATAGCGTGAGTTCATTTTCATCGCTGTCAAAACCCATTTGCGGATTATTCACCCAGTTTGCGGCGATGATATCCAATCGTTTAGCTAGGCGCTTGGCTTGCGCGTTGCTTGCTAAATTTTCAGTTTCAGCGGCAAAGCCGACTGTAAAAGGCCGCTGCGATAAGGCGGCGATTTCACCTAATATATCGGGCGTACGCACAAGCGCCAGCTGCATTTCGGCTTGCTGTTTTTTTAGCTTTTGCGACGCCGCCTGCTTGGGTTGATAGTCCGCTACGGCGGCTGTTGCGATCAAGATATCGGCGCGGGCAACCTGGCCGAATACGGCATCGCGCATCTCTTGCGCCGTGGTGACATCAATTCGCGTTGCGCCACGGGGTGTCGTCAGGGCTACCGGACCACATATTAAAGTCACCTTGGCGCCAGCTCGCACCGCCGCATCGGCCAAGGCAAAGCCCATTTTGCCCGAACTGCGATTGCTGATAAAACGTACTGGATCAATGGGCTCGCGAGTGGGGCCGGCGGTAATCAGGACATGCACCCCATCTAGTACTTGCGGGCCAAAGATGAGACTCAGCTCAGCTACAATCTTATCGGCGTCTAACATCCGCCCAAGACCCACATCGCCACACGCTTGCTCGCCCTCAACCGGGCCTAAGAAGACGAGACCGCGCTGCGCTAGAAGGCTGACGTTGGCCTGTGTCGCAAGGTTGGCCCACATTTGGCGATTCATAGCCGGCGCTAGCACTAAGGGTGCTTTGGTGGCGAGACACAAGGTGCTGAGTAGATCGTCGGCCAAGCCATGCGCGAGTTTAGCGATGAAATTGGCACTGGCTGGCGCGATCACCACGACCTCCGCCCAGCGCGCCAACTCGATATGTCCCATCCCAGATTCAGCTTCAGGATCAAGCAGATGCAAGTGGACAGGGTTTCCCGACAAAGCCTGAAACGTCAGCGGACCGACGAAGTTTGTCGCCGCCGCTGTCATGACGACGCGCACCTCGGCCCCGGCGGCGCGCAAAAGGCGCACCAATTCGGCGCTCTTATAGGCAGCGATCCCACCTGTAATACCTAATAAAATCCTTCTATTACGCAATCGAACCGCCCCGACAAATCCTATCAATGCCCGCCTACAAAACTCGCCTGATTCGCGTACAAGCCAGCCATCGGCGATAAGATAACATGCCAGCTCGACAAACCAAAAACGGCGCTGCCAAATACCATGTCTATCACCGATTGGCCAAAGCTTGAGCGCCCCCGCGAAAAGCTCCTACATCAAGGCCCCGCTGCGCTGTCTGACGCGGAGCTCTTGGCGATTTTTTTGCGCACGGGTTTGCAGGGCAAGACTGCTGTAGACTTAGCGCGCGACTTGTTGCTCGAATACGGCGGCCTTCGCGCCATTTTAGTTGCCGAACGCCAACAGCTTTGCCAAAGTCGGGGATTAGGCGATGCCAAGTACGCCCTCCTGCAAGCCGCACTAGAACTTACCCGTCGTCACTTCGAAGAGCCTTTGAAACGCGGTCAAACTCTGCACAGCGCCACACACACACGCCAATTTCTCGTCACTCAACTCCGCGACTTCACGCACGAAGTGTTTGCCTGCTTGTTTTTGGATCAACGTCACCGCATCATCCGCTTTGAAGTGCTATTTCATGGCACCATCGACAGCGCTGCTGTCCATCCCCGCGAGATCATCAAGCGCGCCCTTGCATACAACGCCCCTGCGGTTATTTTCGCGCATAACCACCCCTCTGGCATCGCCGAACCCAGTCGAGCTGATTTGGCGCTGACTCAACGCCTTAAAGAAGCGATGGGCTTGGTAGATATTCGGCTGCTTGATCATTTTGTGGTGGGTGATGGCGAGGTCGTTTCGTTTGCGGAGCGAGGCTTACTGTAATTCGCCTGAGCGAAAAAATGCATAACATGCTGAATATAAAACATTTTTTATAGACACAATACTCAACCTAGATGGCGCGCTCCTCGTTTTGCGTGACCCTATCACAGAAGGTGCATTTATCTGAGAATATATTGGAACTTCAGGCTTTGCTGGACGCATTCACACTTTCTCACCGTGATGTAGCGGCCAGGGGCGAGTCACACTCTCAGAAGGAGGTAGGACAATGAAACGCTTAGTAAAACGTAACATCGATGACGTCGCGGAACTTGTGGTCGCAGCATGGTTAGTGGCGTCACCGTTCCTACTCGGATACAGCGCCGAACACACGGCGACATTGACGGTAGTAATGGTAGGCGCGGTGCTATCTTTCCCGGCACAATTCAGCTTAGCGAAACCTGCGCGTTGGCAGGAATATTTTAGCTTAACTCTAGCGCTATTTTTGGTAATCAGTCCATTCCTGATCAACTTTAGCCATCTCATGGTTGCGACAATAAACACCATAGTTGCTGGCATCGTGCTCGGCGGTTTCACCGTTGCGGCGCTCATCCAACAAAAACGTAGCGAACGCGAAGTAGGGCTCGCAGGTCATCCGTCGATTTAGTCCGAGCTATGAAAAAATCTGATGACATTGCACCTGTCCATCCACGAAGAGATGCGAAGTTCGCCATGTCCGTTCCCATGCCCGCGTAGGCGCAAATCCAGTTTAACTTGGATGCCCGCTTGCGCGGACATGACGGGCTAGCTATCAATGGTGATGCGCTTCGATCTGGCAGATGCAAAAATAGTAGCTCCTCTTACGAATAGTACTTACCTAACCCAGACGATCCATCACAATTCAAGCCCCGCCCTATAAATCTGTATTCCTCGTTTAATTTATGTCGATTCAACCTCAACTGAGCACCCTCTGCGCACGTGATAAAAAAGTGATCTTTGCGTGATGATGGCGTGATGCTGGCGTTGCAGTCTTGCACTCGACGCGTGCCGTGGCAGTTGTTTGATTCGGCCGCCGACGTCTTCATTCTTCCCCCAATTGCAAGGATTCAGCATGAACAAATTTTTAGCTATTTCTCTGGGTTGCGTAGTGTCCTCCGGCTTGCTGACTGGCGCCGCTGCCTACGCAGACGATGGTATGCGTAACTACGAAGTGACGGTCACCAATCTCACGCGTGGGCAGAGCTTTACGCCACTTTTTACCGCGACGCATCGAAAGGGTGTTCGTCTTTATGACTTTGGCCAACCTGCTAGCGCTGCGCTGGCAGCATTGGCAGAAGGTGGCACCACCGCGCCAATGACCGCCCTAATCGGCGCCACACCAAACGCGCAAACTCTGACTTCCGGCCGACTCTCCCCTGGCCAATCGTTGACGGTCACTATAGGTGCCCGCGAAGGTGCAGAGCACTTCAGCGTTGCCGCCATGATGATCCCGACCAACGATACATTTATCGCAGTCAATGGCATGCCTTTACCTAAAGGTAAGGAAGCGTCGGTATTCTTATCTACCGGCCATGACGCAGGCAGCGAACCCAACGACGAAATCTGTGCCAACATACCGGGTCCGGTATGTCACGGAGAAGGCACTTCAGCCAACGCAGGCGGTGAAGGTTTTGTCCACATCAGCGCGGGCATACATGGCATCGGCGATTTGGAAGCGGCCGAATACGACTGGCGCAACCCCGCGGCACGCATTGTAATTCGTAAAATAGAAAATTAAACGATAAGTTTTAACGCGTAGTCTCTGTAGTCTCTAAAGACGCCCCACTACAGCGGTGGGGCGTCTTTCTTTCTACCCGCCCGTTTTTGTTGTAAACTCCCTCAAGGGCACCTCTAAAAATCCGCTAAAGCCGCGATGGCTGCGTTGGAAATAGGCTCAAAATGCTCATTTACCTCGTGTAAACTGCGCTTTTTCGCCCATTGCCGCCTTGCCCTCGCGCCTTGATCGAATTTTTAGAGGTACCCTCAAGATAATAGGACTTATGGCTAAAATAGCAGGGAGCGCTATTCATGTTTTTTGCACCGAAATGGTTAAAAACGTTCTTCATATTTCTTGCACTTTCTAGCGCGTCCACAGCGATCGTTGCGGCCGCAACTTCTGTAAAGCCTACCGTCCCGCTATTCGATAATTTAGGCAAACATCACCACGCTATCACCACCACCTCGCCCTTAGCGCAGCGTTATTTCGACCAGGGCTTGCGTTTGGTCTTTGCCTTTAATCACAACGAAGCCATCGCGGCGTTTAAGCAAGCAGCGGAACTCGACCCTAATTGCGCGATGTGTTACTGGGGCATTGCCTTAGCAATGGGCCCTAACATCAATCTTCCGATGGACTTAAAACAAGAACCGCATGCCTACGAGTCGGCGCAAAAGGCGCGCGCGCTGGCTGCAAAAGCCACCAAATCCGAGCGCGCTTATATCGAAGCATTAACTCATCGCTATGCTCAAGAACCGGGAGCCAATCGCGTGGCCCGCGATGCATCCTACGCACAAGCGATGCGTGACGTTGCGAAACGCTTTCCTCAGGACGCAGACGCTGCGACCCTTTTCGCCGAGGCTCTCATGGATCTGCAGCCGTGGGATTACTGGACGCACGAAGGCCAGCCTAAGGGTGCGATAAAAGAGATCGTTACCACGCTGGAAGGCGCCTTAAAGAAAAACGCTAATCATCCCGGCGCCTGTCATTACTACATACATGCCGTCGAGGCCTCGCTTGAACCACAACGCGCGCTACGCTGCGCACGCAATCTGCCCAACCTGATGCCGGGCGCCGGTCATCTCGTGCACATGCCCGCGCATGTCTTCATGCGCCTGGGCTATTACGCTGAGGCAGTGGCCGCGAATATCCAAGCCGCTGATGTAGATCACCATTACATTCAAGATCGCAAGCCACAAGGGTTTTATCCACTCATGTACTACCCGCACAACTTGCACTTTCTTTATGCCGCCGCGAGCATGAGCGGTCAGAGCGAACAAGCGATCAACGCAGCGCGTGCTCTCACAGAAAAGGTAACGCCAGAGATAGTGCGCGATTTCCCCTCCGCAGAGTTGGTGTTGCCCACTCCTTTATACGCGCTAGCGCGTTTCGGTAAATGGGACGAGATATTGAAGGCATCACAACCGCCGAAAGTTCTCACCTATACCACGGGTATCTGGCACTTTACGCGTGGCTTGGCCTTTGCCGCCAAGGGAGAACTCGCTGCCGCGAACGCGGAATTAGACGCCCTAAAAAAACTTGCGGATCAGCAAGCCGCCGACCATATCATAGGGCTGAATTCGTCCAAAACCTTATTGAAAATCGCCTCTAATGTCCTCACTGGTGAAGTCGAAAATCGCCAAGGTCAAACAGATAACGCCGTCCGCGCATTACGCGAGGCGCTTACGCTGGAAGACACCTTGACCTATGACGAACCGCAAGCGTGGTACCAACCGGTGCGTCAAGTTTTGGGTGCTATATTGCTCGCCGCCAACAAAACGGCAGACGCGGAAAATGTGTATCGGGAAGATCTGAAGAAAAACCCTGAAAACGGATGGTCGTTATTTGGCTTGAAGCAAAGTCTTGAATCTCAACAAAAAACAAAGGATGCCACAGTCGTCGATACACGTTTAAAGAAAGCGTGGCAGAGCGCTGACGTAACGTTGACTGCCTCGCGCTTTTAACCCAGATTTTCCCTTAGCGCTTGTAGCGAGGGCGTGCAAGGTGTTGAAGAGGTGCGAGAAAAATTGAAAAATAGCCGGAGGCGTAGTCACTCTACGGTGACAGGCTGTTTTTCAATTTTTCGCGCGCAGATTCAGCGCCTTGCGCGGCCGCAGTAGAGGGGTTATGGAAAATCTGGGTTAATAGACGTTCTTTCGATCCGTCCGTTGCTTCAAAATGGCTTGCGCGAATCTTATACAAAGAATTTTGGTCATCGGTAGACATCCCAACCTTTTGTACTATCCTTCATAGAATAATTGCCTCTAAGCAAAATACTTCGCGCCGAAATCCAGGCGAAATGTTTCGCTCTGAATACTACGACTACTAAATAAAATAGTTTCCCGTAAGTTCCTAGATTGGATGCATAGGAAGCTTCACTCGGGATTTTTTCGTGCGAGCAAGTTGCCTTAGGATGGGTAGTATTTAGCGAGGATAGAAAATGTTCAAGCCGGTGGTGTTTACCGCTATTCTAATTGTTTCCGCAACATCTCCGCCGCTTTTGGCAAAAGAAGAGCCTGAAACACAACCTCGCATTCTCGCTCAACAATCCTTGCCATCCGCAGCATCAGAACCAGCACTAGAAGTGAAAAAGCTCGCCAAAGCGCCGGACGTTAAAGTCAAGGCGGTGACATCGGTGCAAACCGATTTGCGTTATCACGCCTATCCTAGCGATACCTTATTTACCAAAGACGATCAAAGAATTTCTGATGTTCGTCGTGCGCGAGTTGATGTCACTGGTGAAGTGGGGGCAACCTATAACGGCAAATTCAGTGTAGATTTCTCCAGCAGCACTCCATTGAGAGAGGCTTATATTAACTATAAATTTTTTAAGCCTACACAAATAGTAGTCGGTCAGTTTTTCCCGCCCTTTGGCAACGAAGCACAAGGATCATCCATGGCGCAAGAGTTTATCGAGGATAGCGGTGCGGCCAATGCCAACAATTTGGGTGTTGATCGCGGCATCGTTCTTCATGGCGAGCTCTACAATGGAAGATATGCCTACGATGCAGGTTTGGTTAACGGCGCAGCTGAAAATGTTGCGGACAACAATAACTCGATGGATTTTGTTATGCGTACTGTAGTGGCGTCACGCCAAGACAAGTACATCAAGTATTGGCTTGGCTTTTCCT
>JANPPH010000159.1:0-8675 GCA_031428395.1 Gammaproteobacteria bacterium | reverse complement strand
TTTTTGCGTTGCGCTGCTTAAAACCATCCCGATGAGTTTAGTTGCACTGGCTTGCGCGCTAATCATAATGGCGTTATCACGCTTGCCCATCGAATTTATCGCTCATGGCATTAAATGGGTGTGCCTATTTTTACTGCCATTTTTGATCGTGATGCCGCTCTCCTACCCCGGCGACCCCGCTTTTCATATTCTCGGCCTGCCCTTTGCCTGGGAAGGTTTACGCTTAGCAGTGAGCATGATCATTAAGGCTATAGCGATTGTCGGAACAGCGTATGCAATGTTTGGCACCAGCCGCTTTGATGTCTCGATGATCGCGTTACAACGCTTAAAATGCCCGAAGATTTTGGTCCAGATGTTACTGTTTACCTATCGCTATTTATTTGTATTTCTGGCTGAGATGCAACGAATGGACACGGCGATGGCGGCACGCGGTTTTGTGCGCCGAGCCGACTATAAAACACTGAAAATAACGGGCGATTTTGTCGGTACATTATTAGTGCGTAGTTTCGAACGGACTGAACGCATTTATAAGGCGATGTTGTCCAAAGGTTATACCGGCGAGTTTCACACCTTACTCACCTTCCAAGCTAACAGAACAGATTTCATCAAAGCAGCACTGGTCTCAGGCTGCGCCATCACTTTAATAGTCAGCGACTATGCGGGGTTTTTCCACATTGCAGAACAAGGTTGGTACTGATATGTCAGCGGGATTTGCCATTGAAGTCGATAACGCAACGTTTTCATATCCCAATGGGCATGCTGTTCTCAAAGGCGTGACCTGCAAAATTCCTTACGGCAGTAAAGTAGCGTTGATCGGGCCAAACGGTGCGGGCAAATCGACGTTTATGAGCTTGCTCAACGGCGTATCCCTCGCCACATCGGGCAACATTAGCATTAGCGGACTTACGGTTAGCAAAGAAAATCTTGTCGCCATACGGCGCAAAGTCGGCATTGTGTTTCAAGACCCTGACGATCAACTTTTTTGCCCTACCGTATTTGACGATGTAGCGTTTGGCCCATTGAACCTTGGCCTGCCTAAAACCGAAATCGAAGCGCGCGTCCAAGAAGCGCTCAACTTAGTCGGACTCTCAGGATTTGAACAGCGCTCGTCGTTTCACCTCTCGTTTGGTGAACGCAAACGCTTGGCCTTGGCAACAGTATTGTCCTACCAGCCAGACATTTTGGTGTTCGACGAACCCTCCACCAATATGGACCCGCTTAATCGCCGCAGGTTAATTAAATGGCTGCGCGAATCCAACAAAACCATTTTGTTGTGCACGCATGATCTTGACATTGCCTTAGATGTTTGCGACCGCTGCCTGGTGTTATCCGACGGTCAATTCGTCGCCGATGGCCCCGCCTCGGAAATTCTCTACGATCGCCAGTTGCTCGAAGCGAATAATCTTGAATTACCCTTGGCGTTGATGACGCACGAATTGTTGCACCACAAATTGCGCACTGGCCAGATGGATGACGAACATCGCAGCATTATCGAAAAATTTCTCCATGCTCACCACCATGTCCATGGACCTGACCAACACGAACACGTGCATATCCATTTTCATCCGCACGACAATGACCATTCACACGATCCCGCCCAGCCTGAACATATTCATGAATTGAAGCATCTGCATGATGATGACGGCGCTCATCACCACGATCATGGCGATGGCCACGAGCATCACGACCACGGCCCGCACGGTCACAGCCACGACACGCCGCATAGTCATGAAAGCGATTCGGCCAATACGGATAAACACAGTATTATGCGGGGTGCGTATAACAGTGGCCGTATCGCCGGTACCCTTAGGCCGGACGTGCCCGAATCAGTCACCACGGCGGGTCTAAACAAGGAGCCAAGCTCGAAGTGATGTCATGGAAGATAGCGATGCCAAGCAATTGAATTTTTATGTGACGCGGCCACACACCTGCAGCTATTTACCTGATCGGAACGCTGTCACGCTCTTTGCTGACCCGAAGGTCAGCGCATCTACTGAACTTTATTCGCAACTTATCGATATGGGCTTTCGGCGCAGTGGCGATGCCATTTATCGACCGCATTGCGACAGCTGTCAATCTTGCATTTCGCTACGCCTATCAGCAGCGTCTTTCATCCCCAATCGCGCTCAACAGCGCGCCCAACGGCGCAATGAAGATCTCGCGTTCACGGTAGTCGCCGCTGACTATAGTGAGGAGCATTACGCCCTTTATAGGCGCTATTTAGCCCACCGCCATAGCGGTGGCGGCATGGATGATTCCGGCCCCGCAGATTACATGAAGCTTCTGACATGTGGCGACGTTACCACTGAACTTTACGAATTCAGATTGGCCAACAAACTGCTTGCCGTCGCCATCACCGACCGATTAGAGCAGGGCCTTTCGGCCGTATACACTTTTTTCGACCCCGATTATGCCGATCGAAGCCTGGGTGTCTACGCTGTACTACAACAAATCGCAACAGCACGACATCAAGGTCTACAATGGATGTATCTAGGCTATTGGATTAAAGACTGTCAAAAAATGCGCTACAAAAGCCAATACCAACCGGCGCAGGCGTATTGGCAAGGAACGTGGATCGACTTCGAGCAGCTGTTGGCCGAATATTAGCCTAAAAATAGCAATTGAAGCCAGATTTTCCATTCGCCTCGTCGCGAGGGTGCGCAAGGTACTGAAGAGGGGCGAGAAAAGAAGAAAAACAGTCGGAGGCGTAGTCACTCTACGGTGACAGACTGTTTTGCATCTTTTCTCGCGCAGATTCAGTGCGTTGCGCGGCCGCAGTAGAGCGCTAATGGAAAATCTGGGTTGAAGCCTGCTGCGAAAATAGCACCGTCATTCCCGCGTAGGCGGGAATCCAGGCGCTAACAGCAATCATTTTTGATAATTGGCGCGGTTTAAGGCAAAATGCTTCGTTTAATTATTAGCAGGCACCACAAGGGTAGTATGGCAAAAGAAGATCACATTGAAATGGAAGGTACGGTTGTTGAAACACTACCTAATACCATGTTTCGCGTAGAGCTAGAGAATGGACACGTGGTCACGTCTCATATTTCTGGAAAAATGCGTAAAAATTATATTCGCATTTTAACTGGCGATAAAGTTACCGTTCAACTCACTCCTTACGACTTAACCAAAGGCCGCATCGTTTTCCGCGCTCGCTAAAAGGCCGCCAAATATCGCTTTATGTTCCATTTATGGTTCACGGCGCTAGTGGCATGGCCCACACTGAGTCCGCCAGACTAAGTCCAACCGGCTGCTAGCTTTCCACCAACTCAAGAGCGCCTTCAATTTTGAACGTTAGCTTATCGTTGGCCACGCTGATCTTGATGTTGCCGCCCTTGGCTAGACGGCCAAACAGCAGTTCTTCTGCAAGCGGTTTCTTGATGTATTCTTGGACAGCGCGCGCCATTGGCCGCGCGCCCATTGTCTTGTCGTAACCTTTCGCCGCGAGCCAACTGCGCGCTTTATCATCCACTTCCAAGCGCACATGTCGCTCTTCGAGCTGGCTTTCCAATTCCAGCAAAAATTTATCGACCACATTCGCAATCGTGCGGCTATCCAACGCCTTGAACTGGATAATCGCGTCCAGGCGATTGCGGAACTCCGGGCTAAACATGCGTTTAATTTCTTCTGTGCTGTCAGAAGCGTGGTCTTGATCGGCGAAGCCCATGGAACGACGACTGAGGCGTTCGGCACCCGCATTGGTGGTCATCACTAAGATAACGTTACGAAAATCCGCCTTGCGGCCATTGTTGTCGGTCAGGGTGCCATGATCCATCACTTGCAACAGCAAATTAAACACATCGGGATGCGCCTTCTCGATTTCATCCAACAACAATACCGAATGCGGGTGCTTGGTCACTGAATCTGTCAACAATCCACCTTGATCGAAGCCCACATAGCCAGGCGGCGCCCCGATTAACCGCGAGACGGTGTGGCGTTCCATATATTCCGACATATCAAAACGAATCAATTCGATGCCCAGCACATGCGCTAACTGCCGCGTAACCTCGGTTTTGCCAACACCCGTTGGCCCGGCGAATAAAAACGAACCTATAGGCTTTTGGATATTACCTAAGCCCGAGCGCGACATCTTTATTGCCGTCGATAAGGTCTCAATGGCCTCATCTTGACCAAAGACCAACATTTTTAAGTCACGATTTAGATTTTTCAGCGTCTGTCGATCGGAGCTGCTAACGCTCTTGGCCGGGATGCGCGCGATTTTGGCGATAATACTTTCGATCTCTTTTGCGCCAATGCTTTTCTTCCTACGCGCCACGGGCAACAACTGCTGGCTTGCACCCGCCTCGTCTATCACATCAATCGCTTTATCCGGCAAATGCCGGTCGGTTATAAAACGTGCTGACAGCTCCACAGCGCTGCGCAAGGCAGCACGCGTATATTTAACCTGATGATAGTCTTCGAAGCGGCTTTTTAAGCCTTCCAAAATCTGAATGGCTTCTTCTACCGATGGCTCAGTGACGTCGATTTTTTGGAAACGTCGCGCCAACGCCCGGTCTTTCTCGAAAATGCCGCGATATTCTTGGTACGTCGTCGAACCGATGCATTTTAGGTCGCCGGAGGCGAGCACCGGCTTAATTAAATTGGATGCATCCATGACGCCGCCCGAGGCCGAGCCCGCGCCAATAATCGTGTGAATTTCGTCAATAAACAATACTGCGCCAGGCTGACGCTTAAGATCCGCTAAGACAGCCTTTAGGCGTTTTTCAAAATCGCCACGGTATTTGGTGCCTGCCAACAATGCGCCTAAATCCAAAGAATAAATGACACTATTCGCCAACACCTGGGGCACGTCACCCTCGACGATTTTCTTTGCCAACCCTTCCACAATTGCCGTTTTGCCCACACCCGCTTCACCGACAAACAAGGGATTATTCTTGCGGCGGCGGCATAAGATCTGAATGGTACGTTCTATTTCATCGTCACGACCGATCAGGGGATCGATCTTCCCCGCCCGGGCCTGATCATTCAAGTTGGTAGCAAAGCTCTCCAGCGGCCGTTTGGCGGGCGCCTCGGCGGACGCTTCCTCCTCGGACGGAGGCGCTAAATCTTCGCGTTCTTCGTCACCAGGCACTTTCGAAATGCCGTGAGAGATATAATTGACGATATCAAGGCGGGTAATGTTCTGCTTACTCAACAAATAAACAGCTTGGGAGTCTTGCTCGCTAAAGATCGCCACTAATACGTTCGCGCCAGTGACTTCTTTTTTGCCAGACGATTGCACATGGAAAATGGCCCGTTGCAACACCCGCTGGAAACCGAGTGTAGGCTGCGTTTCACGCGCATCACCAGGCAATAACAAAGGCGTGGTCGCCTCTAAAAACTCCTTCAACTCTTTCTTCAATACGTCCAAATCAGTACCGCATGCCCGTAACACCTTGGCGGCAGTAGGATTATCCGACAAGGCCAGCAAAAGATGCTCGACTGTCATATATTCGTGCATCTTCTCGCGCGCCTCTCTGAAGGCGGTGTTGAGCGTAAACTCGAGCTCCTTACTTAACATTCCCGTACCCTCGAAATTAACGGTATTTGCTACGGCACCTCTAAAAATTCGCTAAAACCACCCGACCTTCGCCTAGCGCCTCGACCGAATTTTTAGAGGCACCCTTATGCTTCTTCCAACGTACACTTAAGCGGGTGTTGATTTTCCCGTGAAAACTGGTTAACCAAAATTACTTTGGTTTCCGCTATGTCTTTAGCATACACGCCGCACACGCCCACGCCACGGGTGTGGATCTGTAGCATAACCTGTGTGGCCTTTTCACGATTCAAATGAAAAAACTTCTCCAGGATATATACCACAAAATCCATAGGGGTATAGTCGTCGTTCAACAGCAAAACCTTATATAAAGGCGGCTTTTTGAGTTTGGGAGTCGCTTCTTGTAAAGCACCCTCGCCGTCTGGACGGCTGGTTAACTGTCCATCTTTCATATCATCAAAATTCTATCCGACTATTAAATAAATATCCTGATTTAAATCGAACCCAGTACTTCCATATTCTACCTACTTGCGCAACACACCGATCCTAAACAAATTTTCGAATATTCTTGGGCGGCCTCTAAATCAGCTGCGGTCACCCCAAGACTTTGTCGGGTAAAAAAACCCGTTCGTCTTTACTATTCTCGCTACAACCTTAACGGCATTTCAATGCAAAAAAATACTTGACGAAACACGTTTCTGCGCTATTAGATAGAGAACGGCCAAAGGTATTGTAGTACTTTTTTGCCGCGAGCGATCTGGGTAAAAATAAATTCCCTAGATTGGCAACGTTACTAGGTGAACGGAGAGATTCCCAACACACTGATCGCTTGAAGCAAAAAAGGAAGCCCCTTGTACAAAATGGGGATGAACTTAAGAAGTCCAAGGCCAGGCTCAAAGTAGATTTTTAAAGCCGCTAGCACAAAAAGGATGGGAGGAACGTATGGATACAGGTATCGTCAAGTGGTTCAGCAATTCCAAAGGTTATGGCTTTATTTCACCGGATACAGGTGGCGACGATATTTTCGCCCATTTTTCCGCCATTGCGATGGAAGGTTATAAAACACTTAAACGTGGGCAAAAAGTTCTATTTGAAATCGCGCAAGGTCCTAAGGGATTACTTGCAGCCAACATCAAGCCCGACGAGGCTTTAAGCGAAGAGCCTGTCGGATTTGAGATGGCCTAACTGCAATGAACGGGTTCCTAGTCAATCCATGTTACATATTTGCGATAACTGCGGCCCCGTATGCCGAGCAAGACAGTTGCTGTGAATTTGGCATGTGACGGGCCAAATCATAAGTGACAGTGCCGTTGGCAATGGCCTTAGCGATGCCCTTGACCACGAGTTCAGCCGCTTCCGACCAGCCCATATGCTGCAACATCATATCGGCTGACAGGAGCAACGAACTTGGATTGGCCATGTCTTTACCTGCATGTTTGGGCGCAGTTCCGTGCGTCGCTTCGAACATTGCTACGGAATCTGACAAATTTGCGCCAGGCGCTATGCCGATACCGCCAACTTGCGCGGCTAAGGCGTCGGAGATGTAGTCACCGTTTAAATTCAAGGTAGCGATAACCTCGTAATCTTCGGGACGTAACAATATTTCTTGTAAAAAGGCGTCGGCGATGACGTCTTTAATAATAATTTGTTGGCCGGTGGTGGGGTTATTTAGGCTATGCCAAGGGCCGCCATCGATAGGTTTAGCACCAAATTCGTTTACGGCCAGTTCATAGCCCCAATTTTTGAAGGCGCCTTCGGTAAACTTCATGATGTTGCCTTTATGCACCAAGGTCACCGAACTGCGGCCTTGATCAATGGCATATTGAATCGCTTTGCGTACTAGGCGCTGCGTGCCTTCGCGGGAGACCGGTTTAATACCGATACCGCTGGTATCTGGGAAACGAATTTTGCTAACCTTCATTTCTTCGCGCAAAAACCGCACGACTTTTGCCACTTCAGGTGTGCCAGCGGCCCATTCTATGCCCGCGTAAATATCTTCTGAATTCTCGCGAAAGATCACCATATCGATTTTTTCAGGGTGTTTAACGGGGCTTGGCGTGCCATCGAAATAGCGCACGGGACGCAAGCACACGTACAAATCCAGCTCTTGGCGCATCGCGACATTGAGCGAACGAATGCCACCGCCGACGGGCGTGGTAAGTGGACCTTTAATCGAAACCGGGAAATCGCGTAAGGCGGTCAGTGTCTCGGCGGGAAGCCATGTGTCGCCACCATAAAGCTTATTTGCCTTTTCGCCCGCGTAGACTTCTAGCCAGGTAATCGCCCGTTGACCGGCGTACGCCTTGGCAACCGCCGCATCGACCACCTTTTTCATTACCGGCGTGATGTCTATACCGATACCGTCCCCTTCTATAAACGGTACTATGGGGTTATTAGGCACATTCAGCGAAAAATCTGCGTTTACGGTAATACGCTGACCACCAACAGGCATTTGAATCCTGGAACCACCCATGGAACCTCCGAAAATGAAGCGATTAAACCCAGATTTTCCATTAGCACTCTACTGCGGCTACGCGAGGCGCTGAATCTGGTTAAAGACCGGTTACTTTACCATCAGTAAGGCCAAAAACACTGTTAAAAATTCGCGGCTTGAGAATTTTTTAAAAGCGTAGATAAATTTGTGATACCTTTCGGCTATGGTTTGGAAGCCGCATGTAACAGTCGCCGCAATTATTGAAGAAAACGACCATTTTTTGGTCGTAGAGGAATATATTGACGGCCAGTTATTGATTAATCAGCCGGCCGGACACCTCGACGAAGGCGAAGGACTCATTAAGGCGGTTAGCCGCGAAGCCCTGGAAGAGACCGGACGCTACTTTACTCCCACTGCCTTAGTTGGCACCTATCGTTGGGTTAGCCCTAGCAACCGCATCACTTATTTGCGCTTTGCCTTTGCTGGCACCCACTCCCCTCAAGATTTTGACTATCAGATTGACCCTGTTATTCATCAAGTGCGCTGGATGTCACTCACGGAATTGCGTCAGCGCCACCAGCAATTACGCAGTCCGCTGGTAATTCGCTGCATTGAAGATTATTTAGCCGGGCACCGTTGCCCACTTGAGTTCATCGTCGATAGTTGATGCCTTCCCAGCTAAACCTAGCTAGGAATAGCTCTAGCAACGTACGATAAACCCAGATTTTCCATTAGCCCTCTACT